>CAZABZ010000073.1:2488-5896 GCA_964483535.1 uncultured Planctomycetales bacterium
CTCCAAACCGTACGTAGGACTCTACCGAACCGCCGCGTTGGGCCATGCCTTTGACTTCGGATTTCTTAACATGATAGCCATCGTTAAGGGCCGCTAATGCGCATACCTCCGCGGCAGACAAAACGCCCTGGCCGCCTATCCCGTAAAACAATATGTTGGTCGTTCTCATTTTACCGGTCATTTCTTTTCATTGCTCCCCGCGGGATTTTCTAAAATCGCATGCAAATTACAAACCTGCAAGCACACGCCGCAGCCCGTGCATAAAAACTGGTCGATCTTAAGAGAACCGTTATCCGCCCTGATGATGGCCGGACAATCCAGTTTTAAACATAAGCCGCAATCTTTGCACAAAGCCTCATCGATCATTAATGCGGGTTTTCTCGAAGGGTCAATGATCTTGCAGGGACTGCGCGCGATAATGACAGACAGTTGGTCTTGCGCGACCCTTGTCTTTAAAAGATTTTCAAAGGCTTTGAGATTATTGGGATCAATCACGTCGACACTATCAGCGCCTGCCGCTTTACAGATGTCTTCCAGGATGAGTTTCTTTGCCTTCTTGCCCTGTAAGGTGACACCTGTTGAAGGGTTTTCCTGGGCGCCGGTCATCGCGGTCGTGGCATTATCCATTATGACGACAACGCCCTTGGCATTGTTATACGCAGCGCTGATAAGTCCGTTGATGCCTGTATGAATAAAAGTGGAGTCGCCGATAACGGCAACAACTTTTTGCTGGGGATTAGTCTTACCTATCCCTTCAAAAAAAGGAATGCTCGCGCCCATGCAAATCTGCGTATGCAAAGCGGCCAGCGGTTCCATGGCCCCCAGCGTGTAACAACCTATGTCTCCGGCGACATAAAACCGGCTATTCTTCAAGGCATAAAAAGCCGGACGATGAGGACATCCCGGACACAAGACAGGACGGCGGGCTTTTGAGGGATTGTCCTGGCGTTCTTTTTTTGTCACAATTTGTCTAACTGCTTCGACTTTAAGTTCTCCGCAGCGCCAGGAAGGCTTTTTGGCAATGATCCTGATCCCCTCTTGCTTTAGCTGTTCCTCCAAAAAAGGCTCAAGTTCTTCAATGACATACAACTTCTCAACTTTTTTGGCAAACGCTTTGATTTTCTTGATCGGCAAAGGAAAGGACATTCCTAATGTTAAGTGGGAAGCGTTGGGATAAATTTCTTTTGTATAAAGAGCGGCAACTGAGCTTGAAATAAATCCCATTTTCTTATCTTTAATTTCTTCATGGTTTAGAAAAGTCTTCTCGGAATATTCCTGTAACCGCGCCAGGCGCTTTTCCAGATCCACATGACGGACCCTGGCATGCCCGGGGACCATCACATATTTGGTGATATCCTTGGCTAACGGGCGTGATATTTCTTGACGGGAAAATTTCATTTCAAAAGATTCTTTGGTATGGGAAATCCTGGTCGTGATCCGAAAAAGGACGGGGACATCAAATTGTTCGCTGATTTTATAGGCCTCTTGAATATATAGATAAGCCTCGCTTGGGCTGGACGGTTCTATTAAAGGGATTTTAGCAAACAGCGCCACCCGGCGGCTGTCCTGCTCATTTTGAGAAGAATGCATCCCGGGGTCGTCAGCCACGACTACCACAAAACCCGCATTGACCCCGCTGTACGCGGTTGTCATCAATGGGTCCATGGCCACATTTAAGCCCACATGTTTACAGGCGCTCAGTGCTCTTTTGCCGCCGATACACGCCCCAAAGGCGGCCTCGAAAGCGACTTTTTCATTGACCGCCCACTGGGCTTCCAACTCTTTAAAACCGGCCAAGGTTTCTAATATTTCTGTGGAAGGCGTCCCGGGATAAGCGCTGGCAAAACAAACTCCGGCGGCCCTGGCGCCCCAGGCAACCGCCTCATTGCCGGACAAAAAAACGATATTTTTCTGATTAGATGAAGTCATCAAAAATATAAAACTTGTTTTTTCAAAATTGAGTCATTATAATCTATTTTTCTCAAAATGTAAAAACACATTCTCACGCTTAATTAAACATATCCCTATAGGTTTAAACAATCGATCGTTACCAAAACGAAAGGATAAAAAATGAAAAGATTTTTCCTGGTCTTACTCCTTGCATTGTTGGCTTCCCCGGCTTTCGCGGCTATCCAGGACGTAAAGATAAGCGGTGACATCGTTTCCACCTACATAGACCGTCAAAGTTTTGATTTCGGCCTGACATCCGGCTCCCCAGCGAACATGGCGAGTCTGAAAGACCAGAATGTTTTTGCGACCCAGACCCGCCTGCGTGTAGACGCTGACCTGACTGATAATGTGTCTGCCACCGTCGGGCTTATCAATGAGCGCGCTTGGAACCAGGAAAGCAGCGGCACCGATAACCTTGATACCAATGTCGGGTTGTACCTGGCCAACGTCACGATCAGGCAATTTTTGTACTCGCCTCTGACTATAACCGCAGGCCGCCAGGTCTTCTTTTACGGAAACGGCATGATCATGGGCAACGGATCCGTTGGAGAAAACGCCGGAGGAAACTTTCACTCCGTCGCCTGGGACTTGACGGAAAACCTCGCGCAGGACGGCATAAAAGCTGTTCTGGACTTCAAGCCCCTGACCATTGATATGTTCTATATCAAAAACTCAGAGACCACCCCTGCCGTCGAAGGAGAATACACGACCAATAAGGCCCAAAGTTCCAATTCCTTCGGGTATAACATCAACTACCAACTGAACGATCCATGGAATACGGTGTTGGAACAATACATGTTCAGCAGGGTCGACGGCAGCGGTTATGAAAGTTATGTAACTTCCGCCTCCCTGAACAAGGGCAACTCGGTCTATGCCCCGGGTCTGCACGTGACGACCATGCCCATCAAGGGATTACACATTTCTGCCGAGTTGGCCCATGAGTTCGGCCAGCAGGTCGTAACAACAAGCTTACCCTCAACCCAAGAAGTCGAACACCGCAACGCCACGGCCGGCATGCTGCTGGTCAATTATACACTGCCTTTCCTCGAACAATACAAGCCGTCGCTCGAGGCCCAGTACATGTATTTTTCCGGGGACAAGAATAGCGGGGAGACTTATTCCTCATCTTCTGTTAAATCCGCCAAGTCGTACACCGCTTGGGACACGATGTTCGCAGCCCAAGCCCCGAATCATATTTATAATACCATCTTCGGCCCCACCAATATTGAGATCATCGCGTTCGGAGGTTCTATCAGCCCCTTGCAAGATGTCACGGCCTCGGTGCTTTGGAACGACCTTCTGGCCGCTCAGCCCTACGGCGCCCAGAACCCGATGGTGATCATACAACCCAATGGGGATGTCCTTGAGCCGTCAACGACCAACAAATCAGGGTTGGGTAATGAAACAGATGTGACGCTCAACTATGCCTATACTGAAGATGTTTCTTTTGGGTTGACG
>CAZABZ010000074.1:0-5839 GCA_964483535.1 uncultured Planctomycetales bacterium
CCGCTTTTGGAAGCAGATTCTATCTCCTGGCCCTGGTCTAAAACAATCCTTATCCGGACATTATTTTCAGAAGCCCGGACTAAAGCTTTGGCTATATCTCTGGAACTAAGATAATACATGGCTATATCTATCGTTTGCGTGGCCTTTCTTATTTCTGAAATAACTGCTTGTTGGCAGCCTCCGTTGGGTGAAAAGTATACCCTTATATTTTGGGCCGCGCATAGACATGCCATCAGATAAAAAATAAAAAATAGAAATATTTTTCTCTTCATTAGATATCGCCTTTTAAAATGATTATAGAGATACGCCGTTACCTTAAAAATAAGTATAGCAGGTCTTGATTTTAAGTCAATTAAATATGATTAATAGTTATAATAAAAAGACAATAAGAATATAAAATTTTTCTTTTCAAGACATAAAAATAGGGATAAAGTTAGGCTATGAAAAGTAATAAAAAAATACTTTTCCTGGCGTCTTTTGAAGACGCATCCATCCTGCGCAAATTTACCATTCTTTTTCTAATCACCTCCATTGTCCCGATGGTGCTTCTTTACTGTTCCTACCTTGAAATCACTCAACACAAGCACATTAATCTCCCTACAATAAACTATACCTACATCATGATCCTGATGGTATTGGGCGTCCTTATTGGATTTATTACCATCCGTTCCTTGCTCGTTAAAGTCATCGACATCTCCAAGAAAAACAGTAAAGCCCTGGAAAATTTGTTAAGCCCTGAAACCGTCAAAGAACTTAGCCAGGGAGAAAATGAGATCGTTGTTTTAAGCCGTTCTTTCTCCGCTGTGACACAGCGATTAGAAGAAAATGTCCGCAGCCTCGAGCTGGCTAAAAAAACACTGCATGCTGTTATGGCCAAGGTCGGCCATGGCATCTCCAACATGGAGAATATCGACACCTTCCTTGAATTGATCATTGAGACACTCACCAACGCTTTGACAGCCAAGGTCGGGACATTACTGCTTTTAAACGATAAAAAAACAGAGTTGATCGTTCACACCGTTTATGGCGCCAGCTATGACCCTAAAAAAAAGATGCATCTGATGCTGTTTGACGGCTCCCCCCTATCCAAGGTTTTATCAGAAAAACACACCATGAGCGTATCCGGCATTTTTCTACAAAACAACAACAATTCATCATTAAGTGAATTATTCGACGGGACCTTGCTTTGTGTCCCCCTGGTTTACCACGACCAAGCCAGCGGCATTATAACTTTAAACAAACCCGAGGGGGAAAAAGAAGATTTTTCAGAAGAAGACTTGGGGCTGGTCTCCAATCTTGCCTCCCAAACAGCCATTGCCATTGAAAATTCCAAACTCAACCGTGATATTGAAAAAACTTATTTTGAAACCATCTCCGCGCTGGCACTCGCCGTAGATGCCAAAGATAAATATTCCCAGGGCCATCTTGACCGCGTGGCAAACTACGCGTTGATGATAGGCAAGAGACTTGGGCTTAACGATGAAGACCTTAATACTTTAAGAGATGCCTCCCGCCTGCACGACCTTGGAAAAATAGGAATCCCCGATGAGATCTTGAAAAAGAACAGCGGTCTTACCGACGAAGAATGGGTCATTATGCGCCGCCATCCGGAAATTGGGGAAAGCATCATCAGGCCGGTGCGCTCCCTGCAGCATTTGTGCGATCCTATACGGCACCATCATGAAAAACTTGACGGCTCAGGATATCCGGACGGACTAAAAGGAGAACAAATTTCACCCCTCGTGCGTATTTTAAGCGTGTCTGATGTTTATGACGCCATTACCACCGAACGCCCCTACCGCCCCAAAAAATCAAAACAAGAGGCCCTGGGTATTCTACGTTCAATGAAAGACCATCTTGACCAGGACATTATTAATATTCTTGGGGAATGCTTGGATGCCCAGGAAGATCCTCTATTTGGTCATTAATTTACTACTATTGATGTCGTTTGCCATTTTATTCAAGCCTTGGGCAATTAAAGGATAGGTGGGGCCAAGGGCAAGGGCCGCTGCTTTTAAAAGCTTTATCCGGTACTGCATTCGGAGAATGTTTTTATCGATGATGGGCCTTTGAGATCCATTCTTATTAGCGCTTTTATCTTCCCATTCTTTCTCTTTCTCGTCGGCAAATTTGGCCAGGCTCTTTGCAAGCCCGGGATTGGAATCCTCAAGGGCTGCCGCTGAATCGTTTAAAAGGATGATCTGATTTTGATCGTCACCGCCTTTGGCCTGTGAGACGCCCGGGTTAAATACTAAAGCGAAAAGGACGGCCATGAAGATAAGTTTTATCATGGGGCTTCTCAAGGCGACTGTACCGGCCCAACGACCTGATACCCTTGTGGCACCTGGACATAGAAAACACCTTTATAACGATAATAAATTTGACCATTCACGTCGATCCCTCTGGCATGTTGCGGGATCACGCGAACAATAATGCCGATAGGCGGCGGTACGGCCAGATACCCCCGAGGGTCTTGTACATAAAATGACCCTTGATCATAATAATACGTCTGCCCATTAAACAAAACTATAAAGCAGTCCGCGGAAAGCTCGACCAATGAGGCAACGTTGACGTAAGGATAAAACTGATATTGATTATCATAAAAATTATAAAGCGGCTGCCGATTATTATGGTGCTGGCGATGAAAAAGCCGGTTATTCTCTGTAAGCCTAGGTGCAGGAACAGCATAAACCCGAGGCGACACTGCCCTTTCCTGACGAGAAGGCTGGGACATAGCGGCCCTCACCGTTGGTTGTCTATAAGCAGCTTGCTGCGGGGCTTCTCTGCGAGTTTGGACTTGCGGCCTGTTTTGATTGTGTTGCTGCCCTTTTTCATCAGGACGTTTTGTCTGAGCGGTGAAAACCATTACGATACAAATAACAAATAAAATACTTTTTATTCTTTTGAGCATCTTCCCCCCCCCTTAAATAGCCAGATAATAAGATTTGATAACTTTAAATGCCTCGTCGAATTCATACACCAACGGGACACCTGTCGGGACCTCTAATTTCACAATATCTTCGTCAGACACACCATCAAGGTATTTAACTAAAGCCCGAAGTGTGTTGCCGTGCGCGACAATGATGATGCGCTTTTGCTTGCGTAAAAAAGGCTCAATGCTGCTTGTCCAGTAGGGTAAAAATCTCTCCACCGTGTCTTTTAAAGATTCGCAAAGAGGAAGATCGTCGATATTGACATCCTTATAAAGCGGGTCATGGCCCGGAAAACGATTATCTTCCCTCGTTAAAGCGGGCGGCGGTATAAAATAAGACCTTCTCCAGATGGCCACCTGTTCTTCCCCATATTGCTTGGCTGTTTGCGCCTTGTTTAAACCTTCCAGGGCACCGTAATGCCGTTCATTTAACCGCCACGATTTAAAAACTTCAATCCCCTTTAAATTCATTTCATCTAAAACAATTTCAAGCGTTCTCTTGGCCCTGATTAAGACTGAAGTAAAGGCCAGATCAAATGTAAATCCCTTGTTCTTTAGAATTTTACCGGCCTCTTTGGCTTCAGCCACACCCTTTTGAGACAGATCAACATCGATCCAACCTGTAAAACGGTTTTCTTTATTCCAAATGCTTTCACCATGCCTTAAAAGAACTAATTTCGTCATATAAAATTTATTCCAACGAATAAAAGAACCCGGGCTGCTTTAAAGCATTAGGAGGCAAATACTTTTTTAATTCTTGACGAATAAGCCTGTTTAAAGAGGTAGTGCTGCCGGGGGTCCCTTGGCTTCCGCCAAATTGAAGATAGGCCATATTAAGACATACCATGCTGTATAACCATTCTTTCTTCTTTTGCCCCTTAACGTCGATCTCACTGACTATATCCGTATAAGTCTTCGCCATTGCTTCCTTTATTTGTAAGTTGATCTGCGGGTGGCGTGTTTTTTCCAATTCATCAATGGTCTCTTGTAATGATTGCTTATCAATACCATAAAGAAGCGCTTTTACTGCTTTGACGCGTTCGATATCAGGCCCTGTCAAATACCCGCTTCTGTAGTTTCCTTGCGCATAAGCGGATGTGGCTAAAAATATAAGAATAATCGTGAGGACCTTTTTAAATTGCATCAATCTACCTTTCATAAGTATCTCTGAACAACGAATAGCTTATCATATATGATTATGCCCAAATTTCAGCTAATTATTAGAAAATAGAGATAATCGGTACGGCCGGCACCAATAGGCCAGCTTCCTTTTTCTTACCACTGATCCGTGCCTGTGGAAATTTGCCAGCTGTCTGATGAAATACCAGAATTCTTCTTCTGTCAGGTCGGATTTCATTATATTCAACACCGCTGAGGTAATCACGATCTTCCTGGGATCGCGGGGCATCCAGTGGTCAAAAACCAGATACCAGGGGCTTTTAAGATCATCCCAATCCAAAGGCATGCCGGTATAGTAACAGACAAAACCATACTTGCGTATGTAGTCCCAGACGCCATTAATGGCCTCTCGGGGAAAACGCGCGCGTTTCATTCGATACGCGAGTCTGGCACACCTGGCACAGTATTTACGCCATTTCAATGCTGCCGCCTGCCCGCAGCCGGCGCATATCTTATCGCCCATTGACGCATTAAGCCCGTGCCAATGCACCAACGGTATTTTTTTGACCTTTAAATGTTTTTCCCTGTGATCGTCCAGGGCAAGCACATAATACCAGAATTCTTTTTTCAAAAGGAATGATTTCATCGCATTGAAAAGCGCCGACGCGGGGACTATCTTGCTTTTATCCCCAGGATTCAGACGGCTAAAGACCAAAAACCAGGGACTTGTATCATCATCTATCTCCAGAGACATTCCTGAGAAGCAACACCTCCGGCCGTGCTTGCGCACATAGGACCAAAAATATTTCCTGGCCTTCAAAGAAAAATGTTCCTGATAAAGGCGGTTCGCCAATTTGGAACAGTCGGGGCAGTATTTAAACAAGCTTACAAGTATTCTCTTGCCGCAGCCGCGGCATTTGGTGTACGGGCTTATGTGTTTATTCTGTTTCACCGATAAACATCCTTCGAGTGAACACCTTAACAGGTGCCCTTTTAATTTGTGGTTGCAAATATTTTAACGTTTTTGTATTAGAAATCCAGCAGGTTTTGGGGTTTGAAATCCTGAGATATACTATAAGGAAGCCACCTGTTGATTAGATTGATTATCAGCCAACCCCAAGAATGTCCTAAGATTAGTCATCGGTTGGATATTGATAATCACCGGCACAAAGCCCGGGGCATTACGTAACTGCTCAAGCATGGCTGGATCGAGATGGAATTTGATTTCGCCACCATTGTTTTGGGTTTGCAAATTCATATTAGCAGGGGTTAAATCTATACCTCCTGGCCCATTAACTTTCATAGATTGATCTTGTTTTTGGTCTTGCCCATAGGCAAATGCTCCATCATTTCCAACACTCACATAACGCCTCTGGTTGTTGATTTCATAGGAAGTTAGTGAAGAGATCCCCGTATCCCTATGCGCCTCGCGCATCTGCTTGGCTAATTGTTCTTCTGTCCCTTTTAATTTCCTCGCCTGTCCATTTTCTATCACGTATTCATAAGCTTCACCACTATGTCCTATACTCACATAACGACTCTGTCCGTTGATGTCATAAGAAATTAGTGAATTAATCCAATTATTCCCATGTGCCTCGCGCATCTGCTTGGCTAATTGTTCTTCTTCTTTTTCTAACTTCCTCGCTTGTCCATTTTCTATCACATATTCATAAACTTTACCATTCTCTCCCATACTCACATAACGCCTCTGGCCCTTGATTTCATAGAAAATCAGTGATTCAATCACACTACCATCATGCGCCTTACGCATCTGCTTGGCTAATTGTT
>CAZABZ010000075.1:0-1831 GCA_964483535.1 uncultured Planctomycetales bacterium
CGCTCAATAACTTCCTCTATCTTTTAGGCGATCCTGAAACTAAAGAAATGGCCATCGTTGACCCTGCCTGGGACGTGGATTTTTTAGCCAGCGAAGCCAAACGTTTAGGCTATAAAATCACCAAGGCTTTCTTGACCCACGCTCACCCTGATCACGTCAACGGCCTTAATAAACTTTTAGCCATACACCAGGTCCCTGTCTATATTTCTAAATATGAAATCCCTATCATGAAGCCACGTATCACCAACCTGGTTGAAGTAACACAACAAGATAAATTATCAGTGGGTAAAATCAGCTTTGATGTCTTGTATACTCCGGGGCATACGCCGGGCTGCCAATGCTTCTTGGCCCAAGGACAACTCTTTACCGGGGACACCTTTTTTATCGATGGATGCGGGAGATGTGATCTGCCAGGCAGCGACCCTAAGGCGATGTACAACAGTTTATACAACATCCTCATGAAACTGCCTGATGAAACCGTTGTCTATTCAGGCCATAATTACGGCCCAACTCCAACGGACACCATGGGCAATCAAAAACAAACCAACCCTTATCTGCAGTGTAATAGCCTGAAAGAATTCCTCGTAGAGCGTATGGGGTTATAGACCTGATGCCTTCTTAAGTTCCTCAATAAAATAAGGATCAACAGTGCCTCCTATGGCCTTTACTGTATGTACATCTGACCAGGCTTTGCCATATTCTTTTAACTTGTAATAGGCCACCTCGCGGTTGTTATAGGCTTTTACATACAAAGCATTAATTCCGATGGCCCTGGTATAATCATAGATAGCTTTGGAAAAATTATCTTGCTGGGCATAAGCATGGCCACGGTTATTATAGGCCTCCGCATCTTTAGGGTTATTAGCAATCGCCATAGTAAAGTCAGCAATGGCTCGAGGCAAACTGCCCTCTTTAGCATAGGCAACCCCACGGTTATTATAGGCCTTTGCAAGATTGGGATTGATGTCGATGGCCTTGGTATAGTCAACAATGGCCTGGTCAAAGTTGCCTAACTTGAAGGCGTCATTTCCTGTGCTCAAATATTCCTCTGCCGTCTGCGCGCAAACAGAAGGAATATTTAAAAATAATACGCCTATTAAAACCAATAGCAGCTTAAAACTATATTGTTTCAATTTGTCTCCTGAGGGGAATTATTGCAGTTGAAGAGAGTGGATCATTTCATACACTAAGAGATAGTCTTTCGCGTATTTATTCATGTCTCCCAAAAAGGTCAGGATACAGGCTTGGTCGTGAAATAATACCCACGCATTGACCATTTTTAAATGGTCGGGCTTAGGAGCCTCTAAAGCTATCTCATGACCCTCACGCCAACCCCAGTGAAGCGGTTTGTCTTCGACAATATTAATATGTTTTCCAAACACCCCGATCACCTGCTTTTTGATCCTGGCAGTGAAGACCGCCAAAGTAAAAATATCATTCGGCAGGGGCTGGATGGTCACATTAAAATTCTCTTGTACCGTATCTAAAGCTGTATCTTTAGGACGCAAGAATATTACTGCCACATTCGCCCGCGGATGAACGATCACTTTCCAGGTTTTAGGATATTTGATGGAGAATTTATACTGGTTATCTTGGTATACGCTAAACTGCGCGTTGAAATACAAAAGCCATCCTAAAGCAGCCAAAAGAAGCAAACCGGCCGTTAAAGCGATGCCGCTAAGTATCTTTTTTTTAAAAGAAGCGTTCATATTTATGAAAGTAATGACAGGCACCAATTTCTTAAAGAAATTAGTGCCTGTCACTTTTGAGAGAATTATTGAGCTGCGTTAGCTGCTGGAGCTGTTGTGTCTGCTGGAGCTGCCGCAGTATC
>CAZABZ010000075.1:1931-5680 GCA_964483535.1 uncultured Planctomycetales bacterium
GCTGAATTATCACTGCTTGCGACACTATTGTCCATAGCGTTGGTGTCCTGGGCCTTCACGGCTCCTTGGGCTAAAATCAACCCTGCGACACCAAAAACAAAAGCGGTCGCTAAAATTAATTTCTTGTTCATGACTTCTCCTCCTCGATTTTGATAAGATCTCGTATAAACTTTCCTATATTGTACCAAAATTTAAGATTATCTCCATTAAAATTTTCTAACCTTCATTTTGCGCATAAAAGCCTGGACTTCTTTTCAATGCAGGCCATTAATTCTTCAAAAGATTGTTCAAACGCCGCCAACCCATCGTCGAGCAGTTGATTGCACACCATGCCGACATCAATACCTTTCAGACGCAATTGCTCAATTGTTTTCTGGGCACCCGCCACATCGCCCGGCATAGACAGCCTTGCAACGCCATGGTCTAAAACAGCTTCCAGCGTTTTATCCGGCACGGTGTTGACCGTGTCAGCAGCTATTAATTCCGTAATATATTTGATATCGCTGTATTGAGGGTCCTTGGTCCCGGTCGAGGCCCATAAAACACGCTGAATATTAGCACCCTTAAGCTTTAAAGCCTTGAATTCACTTGAGCCAAAACTCTTCTGAAATTTGTGATAAATAATTTCACAATTTTTTACAGCCGCCAGGCCCCCTATTGCTTTGAGGGCTGCGCTATCTTTAGGATCTACAGCTTTCGCTATAAGTTCCTTCAATTTTTTGTCGATGCTGGTATCAATACGGCTGACAAAAATAGAAGCCACCGAATGAACTTGTCTTATGTCCCCGCCGCTTTGAACCAGATGATTTAAGCCTTTTAAATAAGCCCAGACCACTTGGCTGTATTGCTCCGCGGAAAAAATCAGGGTGACATTGACATTAATACCTTGAGCGATTAAACCTTCCACCACCCCCAAACCGTTTTTAGTGGCTGGTACTTTAATCATCACATTAGGACGGTTAAGCTTTTGCCACAAACGCATGCCTTCTTTTAGCTGTGATTCAAGTTCATTGCCTAATTTGGGATTGATTTCCAGGCTGACATAGCCATCCAGACCTTTGGTACTCTCATAAACGCCCCGGAACAGATCTGCCGCGTCCTGCACATCCTTGATGGTTAATTCATCGTAAATTTCAAAAGTGGATTTTCCGCTTCCTGCCAACTGCTGGATTTTGGCATCGTAATCCGTGCTTGAGCTAATGGCTTGTTTAAAAATAGTGGGGTTGGATGTTTGCCCGCGCAAACCCTGATCAATAAGCAATTTAAGCTTGCCGCTAACAATCATCGAGCGGTTGATATTGTCAATCCATAAACTCTGGCCGCATTGGGCTATGTCATGTAATTTTGTCTTAGTCATATTATCCATTATTCTTTTTGCGACTAATAACTTTTTTAACCGCCTCAACAATATCAACATCCTTCAATCCATAATGCGCCATCAATTGCGCAGGAGAGCCGCTTTCACCAAAAGAATCCTTGACCCCGACCATTTCCATGGGACATGGGTAATGTTGCCCCAACACTTCAGCCACCGCAGAACCCAAGCCTCCTGCGACCTGATGCTCTTCCGCAGTCACTATGGCGCCGGTTTCCTTGGCAGAGTTGACGATCATCTCAACATCAATAGGTTTGATGGTGTGCATATTCACAACTTTTAAATCAATACCCTCATGCTTTAACTTTTCAGCCGCTGACAATGCTTCAGAAACCATGGCCCCGCAGGCAATGACCGTGGCATGTTTCCCCGCACGCAAAATATTTGCCTTACCGATCACAAAAGCATCTTCTTCTTTAGTAATAATAGGAAGCGGTGCTCTGGAGGTGCGCATATAAAATGGGCCGTAGGTATTGGTGATCGCGCGAGTGGCTTTTTTAGCTTCAATATAATCCGCAGGACATATGACCTTCATATTAGGAAGGACGCGCATGATGGCAAAATCTTCCAGGCATTGGGCGCTGGCCCCATCCTCACCGACGGTAACTCCACCATGAGAGGCAACGAGCTTCACATTTAAATTATTGTAACAGACATCCAAACGGATCATGTCATAAGCGCGGTTGGTCAAAAACACCGCGAATGAAGTGGCAAAAGCAACATAGCCCTGGGTGCTCAAACCCGCGGCTGTGCCTATCACGTCCTGCTCAGAGATGCCTAAATTAAAGAATCGCTCAGGAAATTCTTTTTTAAAATATTCAGCGCGGGTGGCATCTTCCAGATCACCGGAGGTCACCACGATATCAGGATTAACTTTGCCTAAGGCAACTAACTCTTCGCCAAAACCATCTCTGGTAGGGGTGGGTTTAAGTTCCATTTTATTTCCTTATTGAAGTTCTTTTAATGCCGCGGTCAACTGCTCTTTATTCGGCGCCTTACCATGCCAAGCGCTTTTACCTTCCATAAAAGAAATGCCTTTGCCTTTGACAGTGTTGGCGATAATCACCGTGGGTTTGGCCTTAGTGTTGTTAAATTTATCAAAAGCCGCCTTCAGCGCTTGGAAACTGTGCCCGTCGACTTCAAGGACATTCCAGCCAAAAGCAGCCCACTTCTCTCTCAACGGTTCCAAATTCTTGATTTCATTGGTAGGCCCGTTCTCCTGTACCTTATTATAATCAATGATGGCACAGACATTATCCAGTTTATAATGGGCCGCGGTCATGGCCGCTTCCCAGACTGAACCCTCCTGAACTTCTCCGTCACCCATCACGCAATAGACTTTAAAATTCTTGCCGCGCATTTTAGCGCCCAAAGCGATACCATTGGCAAAAGACAAGCCATGGCCAAGTGAACCCGTGTTAAATTCGACCCCCGGGACCTTGGTATGCACGTGGCCCTGAAGTCTCGCGCCAAATTTTCGAAATGTTTTTAATTCTTCTTTAGGGAAATATCCGAAATTCGCCAGCGTCACATAAACCACCGGTGAGACATGGCCTTTAGAAACAATCACCCGGTCGCGATCTTCCCACTGAGGATCATCGGGCTTATGATTGATTTGATGACCGTAAAGTGTCAGGAAGATTTCAACGGCAGATAAGGAACCGCCCGGATGGCCGGAGCCCGCAGTCCCCAAGGTCTCTAAAATATCCCGACGGAAAGCCACTGCTTTCCTTTTAAGAGACTCAATATCTATGGTTTTAGAAGGCATATCCTCGAACCTTGCCACCCCTACGGGGGGCCAATAAATATGGGCCATGCTGGACTCGAACCAGCCACCCTCTGATTAAGAGTCAGATGCTCTACCGGATGAGCTAATGGCCCTGAGAATTATAAGCGTCTAACTCTGAAAAACTTCTGTGCTATTTCCAAGCTCGTTATTATACACAAGGGGATTAAATTGTGTATCGATTTTTTTAATAGCATCACTGATGCATGTCAGAGATTATTTTCTAAACTTTGGCCAGGACTTCTTGCTTAGGTGGGTTGATGCCCAATAATTGAAATGGGCTTGAGATATGTTGAATGTTGATAATGACCGGTGTAAACCCTTCAAAGCCCCCCTGCTCCAATGCATTAAGCTGGGCTGGGTCGAATTGGACGTTGACTGTCTTGCCATTACGAAGCATGTTGATTTGGTTGAGGTCGATACCACCAAAGTCTTTAGTGGCCAATGCGGCTTTATCAAATAATTCAATCTGTTCTATCTGACCTATATTGATAGAAACTGTTTCACCGGATGCCGCCAAAGTGATCTCCCACCGATTACGATTTTTAAAATATTTACCATCACGTATTTCTCCAGTCCAAGATAGAT
>CAZABZ010000076.1:0-3428 GCA_964483535.1 uncultured Planctomycetales bacterium
CCACTGTAAAAATGACGAAAGAAAGCAAATAAAAATTCTTTCTTCCCATAAGCGTCGACCACCAGCTGGCCATGGTCATCATAATAACAGCGGCAATGCTGTAGGCCGTGGCCACCCAGGTAATCGCGGAAAGGTTCTGGCCGAAGTTGCCCATCATGTGAGGGAGTGCGACATTGACCACACTCACGTCCATGACCCCCATGAACGCGCCGATCATGACCGAGATCCCCACCATCCATTTATTGGGTTTAAAATCACTTGTATCAGCTAATGATGGAGCGGCATTCATCTTATTTTACCTACGATGAGAGATCAATGGTAGGAACGACCGACATCCCCAATTCCAGGGGCTTTTGAGGGTCAAGGGGGCCGTCAAAAACAATTTTCACCGGGACCCGTTGGACGACCTTGATATAATTCCCCGTCGCGTTTTCAGCGGGCAGTAAGCTGAATCTTGAACCGGTCCCCTGCTGGATGCTGTCAATATGGCCGTGGAAAACCACCCCTGGATAGGAGTCAACACGGATGGATACCTTTAAGCCTGGACGGATATGGGTCATTTGCGTTTCTTTTAAATTAGCGATCACCCAACGCTGGGGAAGGACAATCGCCAGCAGGGCCTGGCCTTGTTCCACAAACATCCCCGGCTCGACGGATTTCTTAGTGACGACCCCATCAGCCGGCGCCACAATTTTTGTGTAAGATAAATTCAAACGCGCCTGCTCGAGTCGTGCCTGAGAGGCCTCTACCTGGGCCTTGGCCGTATTCCAACGAAGAAGGGCCTTATCATACTGCTGCTGCGAAATGTCTTTACCGGCAAGTAATTTCTGGTAACGCTGGATATCCTGCCCTGCTTGTTGCGCTTCAGCCTCAACAGCCCCCAACTCGGCCTTGGCCAAATTAAAACTGGCCTGATAATCCCGTCCGTCTATATCACAAAGAAGATACTGGGCTTTGACGACCTGATTGTCGTTAATATAAACATTTTCAATATGCCCCGGGACTTTGGGACTAATAACAGTAACATCTCCTTCAATAAAAGCATCATCGGTTGATTCGTGGGTAAATAGATACCAAAGGCCATAACCTGACAATAAGACTGTAACAAATGTTATAGCCGCCGCTAATCTCCAATACCTTTGGATGAATTCCTGAAATTTCTTTACGATTTTGCTGACCATATCTGTTTCCTTTACAACCGGTTTTTACTTAGGCAATTGAATGATCCATTCCGTGCCGACATTGAGCTGACTATCGACCATGACCTTGCCGCCGTGTTTAGTTATGATATTTTGTGCCTGGGCCAATGACTCATTGACATCCTCTCCGCTCCTGGATGCTGAAAAAAACGGATCAAATATTTGGGACAAGTCCTCCTGGCTCAAACCCTTGCCTGTATCTTTTATATTAATTTCTACCCCTTCCATAGCTTCCTCTATCCCTACCCAAACTTGCCCCTTAGCCGGGGTCGATTTGATGGAATGGGCCAAAAAAATAAATAAAGCCCGTTTAAGTTGCTCGCGGTCCGCATTGATCATTAATTCATGGTCCTCATTAAAATATTTATTCAGGACCACTCCTTGCTGCTGAAAACGTTCAGATAAATACTCTAATAGCTCCTTCATCAGTATTATTAAGTCTACGTTCTTTAAATCCAAAGGTTTAAGCTCGCTAAAATCCGACAATTGCTGGATAAGGCCCTGGAGCCTTTGTAATTCATTATGGAATACTGTCGCGAATTTATTTAAAAACTCCCGGTCTTCGAGCCTTTTAGATAAAAAATAATCATAACCTACCAATGCTGTCAAAGGGTTCCTTAGCTCAGTAATGATTTTAAGGGACAAGGCAGACATCATCTGATACCGTTGGGTGCGGATGGACTGTTGACGTAACAAGTCATTTTGTTCAATCATCTGCGCATAGCTGGCCCTGAAAAAATACTTGTCCACAAAAGATTGAATATAATTCTTTAGAGGTATAAACATAAAAGCAATGAGCGCCATAACGCCTACTGATCCCATCAATGAATGATAACCAAGTATATTATGAAATGCTTGCTCTATTAAATAAACTGCCGCTATATAAAAAAGCGTGATAAAAGTACCCAAAAAGGTATAAATCAATCCCTTGCGGATAATGATACGGATATCCATTAAATGGTATTTAACGATAATATAGGCCACGGCTATATCATGGACAGGCAATAAAAATAGCCCAACAGGGTAAACGGGAATATTAAAAATCAGAAATAAGGAACTGGCTACTCCACAAAAACATATCGCGGTGACCCACAAAAAATATTGGTATTGATTGCGTTTGATGGCCGAGACCTTTTGAGAGGCTTTGTGAAGGACAATCCAACCATGGAACATGACGCAAAAACCTAAAAACGGGTAAGGATAGTATAGGGGGCCGGCATCAGGAAAATATAGAAAACCCATTTTGGGAGAAACGGTGGGTATAAAATAATGCGACCAACGAAGGGCAATCAAAAAATAGGAAATAATGATCAAATAATAAAAAATGACGATTTTCTTATACCGCGCGTACGCATTAGTCAATAAAACGACAACATGAAAAAATAATGGCGGGATAAAAAGGATGTCTAAATCCAGCGCCCGGCACCAAAAAAGGGCAGTATCATAATTAGTGGTCGTATAGAGACAAAAAAGACAAAATCCCAGAAAGGCTGTTCCTAAACTATAAAGGCTCCAAAGAATTTTTAAAGGAGTGCGCGGCTTATGCAAAGAAATGAACGCGGAACAGGCTATTCCTGAGATAAAAACAATAAGACCTACAATAACCCGATACGTCATTTCATCTCCGCGTGATTAGTGATATGTGTCATTTTCTACAGATTGCAACCAAATCCTGGTCCGTATAAGAAGATAAAATCTTTATATTTGTAAAACCTGATTGTTCCAAAAGGCATAAAAATGTTTTTTCATTATAGACGTGATATGTCCCTTCCCTTATCCGTTTTAAAATCACCGCGCTGGCAATGCTTAACCCTGCCAATGGAAGAATAGTTCTAAAAGTATGAAGCCACCCCTTATGCTTTAAATGTTCCTTATAAACGGCCACAGGGCTGAAATGATCTTTCAAAGTCGCCGCTACAAACATTGCCCCTGGTTTTAAAACCCTGTAAATTTCTGCTAAAGTATTTTTAGGCTCCTTGAGAAAAGCTATAACATGGTTGCTCGCGACCCCGTCAAAAAAATTATCCGCAAACTTTAACGGCACGTCCAGATCAGCGAACTCAAACTGGATTTCTTTGTTCTTTTTACGAGCATTAACCAACATGGCATCAGAATAATCTACCCCTATGACATTGGCCCCTGCTTGACCTAGCTTGATCGCCAAATTACCTGTTCCGCAACCGGCATCGAGATATAATTTACCGGCTTGCGGGGCTGATAAATCATAAA
>CAZABZ010000076.1:3528-5676 GCA_964483535.1 uncultured Planctomycetales bacterium
CCGCAACCGGCATCGAGATATAATTTACCGGCTTGCGGGGCTGATAAATCATAAAGCAAATCCAAATGTTTCTGATACGGATAAAATTGATTTAAAAGATCATAAACATTACTATAATAATTCCAGAAATTTGACGTGTTTCTCATTTTATTTCGGCCCATAATTTATTTTATTACTTTTTTTGCCATTTACTACGAACTTAAATGAAATTTTTCTGTCTTACCCAAAGCGGAATAATAGTTAACACGCGCCATATGATATTCCACCAAGGCTGTCACATAAGATTGACGGGAGTTCTCCAGCGTTGCTTGGGCGTCAACCACCGCGATGTTATTGCCGACTCCGTTGGCATATTGATCTTTGGCTAAACCGAGTTCTTGGGTGGCAAGCCTGAGGGCTTCACCCGCGGCTTTGACCTGCAAGGTCTCGGTACTCAGCGTTTGCAGTGCCAAACGGACATCCTCCTCTACCTGCGTTTGCATGTCATCGCGCAGGGTCTGGGCCTGATTTTTCTGGCTGCGCTGCTGTCGAATTTCTCCTTCGATCCGGCCCCCTTCAAAAATGGGCATGCTCACGTTAAGGGAGATCTGGGCCACTTTATGGACAGACCTGTCCGGTTCTATGCCGGAGAGCCCATAATCTCCGTAAGCATCTATCTTAGGCAATCTCTCTCTGTTGGCTTGTGATAACCGGTATTGCGCATACTTGACCTTTGAATCAGCAATAGACATTTCAAATCTATCCTTGATAGCCGCGTCGATGGCATCAGAAATTGCAAAAGTTTTTTCATCAAAAAACTGGAGAGAATCGCTCAAACGAAGCTCACTGTCCAAAGGTAGTCCTATAATACGCTTTAAACTAAGAAATGTGGTGTTTACCCTTTGGATGTTCTCTTGTTCTCTTGCTTTATGCTGCGCCAGACGCGTCTGGGCCCTGATCACGTCTAAATTGGTCACAACCCCTACCTCTAATTGATGTTGGGCCAAACTCGTTAACTGTTGTGCCAGGCGCACGTCTTCTTCGACTGCCCGTAATTGTTCCTGGGCCTGCAAAACATCCAAGTACGCAATGACCGCTGCTGTGACCACCTGCTGAAGGGCCAACTGCTCTTCGAAATTCGCAATATCTACATCCACATTAGCCGCCTGGAATTTGGAAATGGCGCTCAAATCAAAAATCCGTTGAGTGACTTGAAAGCGGGCATCAAAAGAATTAAATGGTCCGATGATCCCTGAAGGATCTACCGCAGCAAAAAAAGGCAACATGCCCTGGCCGGCAAAGTTTTCCCAAAAAGTCCTGCCTTGGCTGGCTCCAAGCGAGATATGCGGCAGTAAATCAGAATCGCTTTGCCATCTGCGCCCTTTGGCTTCATCTATCCGTTCTTCGGCGATTTTAAGCAGGACATTATTATGCTTGGCATAATCAATGGTCTCCTGCAGGTTTAAGTCCAGGGTCATCCCATGCTCATTGATTGCTTGCGCGGCCAATACCTGGCCTTGACTGACGGTTGTCATTAGAAATATCCAAAGAACAACCAACCTGCCGCTGATAATCTTAATATTTAAGCAATATTTTGACATAATAATCAACTTTTAGTTTTACCGGTTTTATTCCTTAATCGTGTCAATAAATCATTAAGCTTTTTCTTTTCTGCCGTTGTGAATATCGAACAAATATCATGGATATGTTTGTAATATCCCGGTAATAAGCCCTTGAGCAGCTTTTCTCCTTTTGGCAATATCCTGACCATATTGACCCTGCGGTCATGAGGATCGTTGGTGCGTTTGACCAAACCCAGACGGACAAGGCTGTCGACCAATCCGGTAATATTCGCGCGGCTAACCAGCATGAGCTGGCTGATCTCATTTTGTTTGCAGGCCTTGGACTGGCTCCGGCTTAAGATCATTAAAACATTAAAACCCGCCTTGGTGATCCCATGTGGACTTACCTTATGGCTCAAGTGGGCAGAAACAATATCATAAGTGTAAGCCAGATTCAAAAGCGTCTCTACTGAAGGCCAATTAAATTCCGGATACTTGCCCCCATATTTCTTAATCCGGCTCCAATAATATTCCGATCTAAGATCTGTATTATTCGTTTTAGGCATCATGGTCTCCTCTCTAAAATAAAGTTTACACTATATAATAG
>CAZABZ010000077.1:0-1971 GCA_964483535.1 uncultured Planctomycetales bacterium
TTAGGTGTAATCAAACGTGCCCGCCGGGTAGTTGTGGGCCTATCATGATCGGGCAAAACCACCACATTGAAACGCTCTTGAGACAAGAGACCTGGTGTTAAAATGGAAATAGATTTAGCCAGATGATTTTGGCTTAAAATAAAATTCACACCCGCCCCTTGAGAGCCGCAGGAGATCACATAATCTGCTTTATATTTCATCACATCTTTAAAAGAAGAATTTGTCAGAAAATACTTCAAACAATCCTCTCTTTTTAAAAAACTTAAATATTGCGCCCAAAACACATAATAGGAAAACAAAGCAACGGCCCAAGGCCCCCGCCACTGTAAAGAAATTATGTTTTTCTCAACAGACTTTCCTTTTTTCTTCAACATCTCAGACAAATGGTTGGCCAAGGCCTGGGACTGGCGCAAATGCCCGGTGCGTCCATCGTCAACGATGAGTATCTGTTTTTGCGAGGAATATTTGAACACTTTATAAAACCATAGATATTCTGAAGGATGCTCTCTTAGCAAACATTCAAAATGATTGGTAGCTTTCGTGATATTAACGTTAAGGTCCTTTTCCAAATCACCGGTCACGGTCAATGTAAGGGCCGGAGAAACTTTTAACACATGCGTGCCATTTCCGCGGCGTTCAATCCAAACCGGACATACGGCGCATCCATACTTTAAAGCCAAGCGCATGGCGCCTGTCGACATGGAGGATGTCTTGCCGAAAAATGGTACCGTCATGCCGGTTTTCCCTCCCTGGTCCAAAACCAGGGAAACAACTCCATTATCATGCATGGCCTTGATAATTTCTTTAGTGGCCGTCCCGGCGGTTATCACATGGGCCCCGGCAATGCTGCGATACTCATTAAGCATTTTGTCTAATTGAGGCCATTGAGACTGGTCATTGGCCACCACATGATACCGCTCTTTCGTTACCCCTCCAACCACACTGGCTAATTCCCAGCTTCCCGAATGAATGGCCAAAAGAATGACCCCTTTGCCCAGGGCCGAGGCATGATCAATGTTCTCCTTACCCTGCAAATCGACAAACTTATCAAAACCCAGACGTGTTATCTTAGGCAGGCATAAAAACTCCACAGAGCTTTGAACGAAATTAATAAAGACGTCCTTGGTCATAACGCGCAGTTGCGATGGGGATAGCGTCGAAGCAAATACTGTTTTTAAATTGGCGTAGACCACCTTTCTTTTTTTAGATAAAAGATAATAGGCCATCCAGCCCAGAGCGCGCCCTATCCAAAGATCCAGCTTAATGGGCAAGAGCATCAAAAGGAAAGCCACTATTTTAATCGCGGCAAACAGAAATGACTTTTTGAAAGAATTCATCAGCCCCTTTGGTAATTTCTAACTGAATGGGTATATAAACTAAACGAAGACCTACAAACAGATCTTTAAAAATTCTCAATTTAACCGCATCTTTATGCGTCGTCACAAGCACTTCGATCTTTTGAGCGCGGCAAAATTCCACCATACGCTGGATCTCACCCTTTTTATAAACATGATGGTCCATATAGCTAAATAGTTTGAAAACCTTTGCCCCTGAATTCTTTAAGCTCGACTCAAATGAAAGAGGATCGCCGATCGCGCAAAACCCAACCACACTCCTGTCATTTAAAAAATTCTCTTCTTTGGTCCCTGAGTCAAAAACATCTACAACCCCGACACTTTTATAACGGCTTTCCATGATCAAAGCTTTAGGATTGATTTCTTTGAGCTTAGAGCATAAAACTTGAATGCCGCTTGAGCTGTCGGTCTTAGTCAGCACAAAAATATGCGCGCGCTTCAAGGCTGAGAGGCCTTCACGCAAAATTCCCGCGGGCAAAAGATGCCCGTTACCAAATGGATTGCCCGCATCAATGGCCACAATATTTAAATCACGCTCAAGAGGCCAATGTTGAAAAGCATCGTCCGCAATGTATACGTCCACCGGCAGGATGTCCTTGGCTTTTTTGATATTGGT
>CAZABZ010000077.1:2071-5650 GCA_964483535.1 uncultured Planctomycetales bacterium
CACCTCTCAGACGATAGAAATTCCGATGGCAAAAAACACCCAGCCCGTAGATGAAAGACAAAGGCAATAATAAACACGTTATCAGTTGAGCTAATAAGCCCTTCCTCCGGCCTTTCATAATGGAAAGAAAATATTGATTCATTTTAAAAGTCCCAAAAGGTGCTCTAAGATACGCTCGGTGGCGCCACGGTTGGCGGCGATGACCTCACGGGCCGCGGCCCCTAAAGCTTCGCGTTTTGATGCGTCGACACATAAGGCCCTGACGGCAATCTCAAAAGCATGCGCGTCTTTGACCTGTACAATAGCGTTACCTTCCTTAAAACAAGCAACAATGTCCCTGAAATTCTCGCACTTTGGGCCAATGATAATGGCCTTGCCGTAAAAAGCCGGCTCAATGATATTATGCCCTCCGCCAACGCATAAACTTTTTCCGACAAATACCAAGGAGGCCTTTGCGTATAAAGACCGCAGTTGACCGATAGTGTCGATGACGATAACATCCTTTAAACCACGACGGGCGATAAGTTCCCTGATTTGAGGAGCTCTTTGCACATGACGAGGCGCTATAACTAATCGCCACTTTGGATTATCTTTTATAATCTTGCTATAAACATCCAGTACTATCTCTTCTTCACCCGGATGGGTAGAGCCCGCCACCCACCAAAGTTCATCTTTACCGCTTGGAAAATGAACATACGACAAATCAAGCGCCCGAGGACCTTCATCAAATTTTATATTACCCGTCATGACCACCCGTGAAGATTCAGCGCCTAAATCCATGATCCTCTTGGCGTCCCTTGGGCTTTGCATACACCATAAGGACACTTGGTTCAAAATCCCTTTAAGTAAAAAACGAACGGCTTTGTAACGCCCAAAAGAGGCATCAGAGATCCGGCCATTGATAACAGCTAAGGGAATTTTCTTAAGGTATAATTTCCTGTAAAGATTCGGCCAAATTTCAGTCTCAACGGCAATGTACATTTTAGGATCAATTAAAGACACGAAAACTCCAACGACAAAACTGAAATCTATAGGAGAAGGTATTACCAAGGCTTTGTCCTTTAAACGTTCACGGGCCAGGGCATAACCGGTCTTGGTCGTAACTGTCGCTATCACCTGATACGAGGGGTATCTCTTTTTAAACCGGTCAATAAACCCGTCAAGGACCATCACTTCCCCCACACTGACCGCGTGTACCCAGATATTGGCCTTCGCCTTTATTTGCTTTTTGACCTGCGAAGGAAAAAGACCAAATCGCATCCCAAAGCCCGCGTACCCGCGGTTTGTCAAAAGCAAATAAGGCAGGTAAATAAGCGCATAAAGCAAAAAGATAAAATCATAGAGTAAAAACATTTAAGTATTATAACCTTTTAGTCTTTTATTTACATTTAAAATTTACAGTTCACATGTCATTGCGAAGACCGCACTTATTTTACGCGCGGGGATGGGCTTGGTCGTAAACTTTTTTGATCTTTTCGGTCGTCAGGTGGGTATAAATTTGAGTGGTGGACAAATTGACATGGCCTAAGAGTTCCTGCACAGAGCGCAAATCCGCGCCATGATTAAGAAGATGGGTCGCGAAGGAATGACGGAACATGTGCGGGGTGACGTGCTGGGTCATGGCTTGTTGGAGAATATATTTGTTAATAATATTACGCACACTGCGGTCACTCAAACGCGTGCCGTTTTTATTGACAAAAATAAACTTGTTATTCGCCTTGCGCCCATCCATATATTCCTTTAAAGCACTTAGAGCTTGGTTCCCGATAGGCACTATGCGTTCTTTCTTGCCCTTGCCCATGACCTTGATGATATTGCCAATAAAATCCACATCATCCACATTCAAGCCAACCAATTCGCTGACCCGTATGCCGGTTGAATAAAGGATTTCAAAAATAGCTTTATCTCGAGGTGAATTAATTTTACCGCTTTGAGGCGACTCGATTAATTGGACAGTTTCTTCTTCGCTCATAAAATGCGGCAGGGGTTTGTCTAATTTCGGGGTCACCAAAAGTTTAGCGGGATTCGTTTGAATGACACCTTCACGCTGCAAAAATTTAAAAAAAGAACGCAAGCTCGAAAGCTTGCGCGCTAAGCTGCGCGGCTTTAGATTACGCCCTTTAAGCTGTGCCAAAAACCGGCGTAAATCAGGATATTCCACGGCTTCGACAGGGGTTTTGTCTAAAAACCTCGCGAATTCTTCTAAATCAATGCGGTAATTAAGAGTGGTATGGCTGGAATAATTTCTTTCAACTTCGAGATAGGTAAAAAACTTATCTAAATATTGAATCATTAGCATAAAAAATTGCCATCAGCTAAACTTTTAACTGGCAACAGGGAGTTTATTGGCGATAAACTTGCAATCCGGGTAGCGGCTGCAGCCATAAAAAGTGGCCCCCCGTTGAGAACGGCGTTCCACAAGCTCCCCCGTGCATCCTTCCTGCGGGCATTTAACACCGGTGGTAAAAGGTTCCGCGTGTTTGCAGTCGGGGAAACCCGTACAGCTGATGAAACGTCCACGACGCCCCCATTTGACCACCATGGGCCTGGAGCATTCGGGACAAGGCTTCTCGATAGTCACTTCGGTTTTTTGGATATTGGCCATGGCAAAATCCAGCTCTTCTTTAAAAGGCCTCCAAAAATCCCCAAGCACCTTGACATAATCATTCGTACCATCTTCAATGGAATCCAACTCCTCTTCCATCGTCGCGGTAAACCCTATGTCCATGATCTTTTTAAAATACTCCATGAGCAGTTGGCATATGCGGATACCCAACTCCGTGGCTGTAAAATAACCGCGGTCACGCAGCACATAATTACGATAAACCAAGGTATTGATAATGGAAGCATAAGTGGAAGGCCGTCCAATGCCCTGCTCTTCCAGGGCCTTGACCAAACTTGCTTCCGAATACCGCGCCGGCGGTTTTGTAAAATGCTGGCTGGGTTTGACCTCCAGGAGATCAAGGGCATCGCCCTCGGCATATAAAGACGGGTCAAGCTTAACATCCTGCTCTTCATTGTCCATGTACACCGCTAAATATCCCGGAAAAGCCAAAATGGAACCGGCCGCCCCGAATTGAAAACGCCCGCTCATAATTTCAATTTTGGTTTGTTCAAAAACAGCCGGCATCATCTGACAGCTGATAAATCTCTTCCATATAAGATCGTACAAACGGTATTGCTCGTCGGTCAAATATTTTTTAACATCCTCAGGCTTGTGATAAACATCGCTGGGACGTATGGCCTCATGCGCTTCCTGGGCGCTCTTTTTAGATTTAAACTTATTAGGCTGTTGGGGTAAATACTCTTTGCCATGCTCCTTTTTAATCAATGTCCTTACTTTTTCTATGGCCTCTTCCGCGATGTTAACGGAGTCCGTACGCATATAGGTGATCAAACCTTCAGGCTCCTCATTGCCGATTTCAATACCTTCATAAAGCTGTTGGGCAATCATCATGGTCCTGGCGGTATTAAACCCCAATTTGCTAAAAGCCTCTTGTTGCAAAGTACTGGTGATAAATGGCGCGGGCGCGTTGCGCTTGACTTGTTTGGTATTGATGGCGGAAATCTTAAAAGATG
>CAZABZ010000078.1:0-5613 GCA_964483535.1 uncultured Planctomycetales bacterium
GAATTATTTTATTACGATAATTGCCGCATGATTTTTGGCGATGCCAAACAAACAGCGCAGGCCTTGGTCGCGGAATTCAAAAGCAGTTTGAAATAGCCCCCACTTTAAGACATCATTATTTGACGTAGGCTTTAATGATCTTTTGGTCCTGTACGGGACGGTCACCCGAACCTGTCGGTGTGTTTTCAATCTTTGAAACAACGTCATAGCCACTGGAGACCTCACCAAAAATCGTATGATGGCCGTTTAACCAAGGGGTTGGCACTGTGGTAATAAAAAATTGGCTGCCGTTGGTATCGGGACCGCGGTTGGCCATGGCTAAAATACCTTGTTTATCAAAGGAAAGGTCAGAACTGATCTCATCCGCGAAATCCTTTCCCCATAAACTTGTCCCACCGCTGCCTGTCCCCGTCGGGTCACCACCCTGGATCATAAAACCTTTGATGACACGATGAAAAATTAAGCCGTTGTAGTAGCCTTTTTTGACCAAGCCAACAAAATTCTCTACGGTCTTGGGAGCCTTATCGGCAAATAAAGTTAATTCGATGTTACCCTGATTTGTTTCCAAAACAACGATGGTTGATTTCACGTCAGACTCCTCTGCTTGGGTTATAGAAAAAGGCATAGTAACGGACATACAAAAGAATAGCAAACAATAAATACGTATCATACGGCTTCCTGTTCTGTTTTTGAGTTTTCTACGTTTGACGAAGCAACGGGAGGCTCGCCCAGCTTAGACCGAAATATACGATTTTGTTCCCTTAAACGACAGATTTCTTCATCCATGAGTGTTTTGACTTTATCGAAAGAGCGTATTTGGGCCTGAAAAATTCTTAATTCTTTTTGTAAAAGACTGGCATTTTTATTCTTTTCAGCCAAAAGGGCCTCTAACTTTTCTGTGCTCTTATCAGGCTCATTGGGTTGGGAAGAAGCAACGGAATCTTTTTTGGTCATTTCAGGTAACAAAATTCTTGATACCCAATACAAAGCTATAATTAAAACGACCAAATACAGGATTAGCATATCCATCCTCCCTATCAATGACAGTTAAGAGGACCGCACGACTTCATACAGCCATCTATATTTATACACAGCCGTATCCATGTTGTCTATGTAAAAATGATAATTTTGGACGGATATTAAGAATTATTTCCAGACGATAGCTTTAGCAGTATAGGTCGTGCGGATATAAGCGTTGTCTAAAAATTTTTCAGGTGCCATTTTCTTCCACAAATCAGTAGCGCCATTTTCAACATCAATGATGGCATCAGCACCAAGCATACCGGCTTCTTGTTTTAACTTAGGCAACACATCTTGCCATGACTGCCTACGCTCTGTCGTGACAGTCACAATTCCAATTTCAGTGTAAGGCTTGTCCGTTTTTTCAATATAAGCCACCTCATCAATATTTGTTTTAGGCACATAGAGATCTGGCGAGGTGTCTTTAGAGTCAATCCGATAAACAGTACAGCCCGAAGAAAAAACAGCTAAAAATAAAAAGGTAAATAATATGCGTTTCATAAATCTCCTATTTTTATTAATTATAGTATGAAATTTTTCAAAAATAAATAAATAAATTAATTATGTTTTGCCCACTATAATAAATTAATGATCTCGGATGGCAGGCGTTTGAGTTCTTGAGTGCCTAAAATCCGGATGGACCAGCTTAGGATGTCCAATTTTTGTCGTAATTTTTTATTCGGAGTTGTAATGTTCTGCAGGCGGTTACGGGACAAGAAAAAGATTTTGCGCAAAGTCTCAAACACAATCCTGGCTTCTCTGGGATATAGGCTGTCTTTAGTAATCGCCTGAAGGTCCTCATAAGCCATCGTGCTGACCACCGGATTATAATGGTCCATTTTTTGGATCAAGGCAGGGACCATGCTTTCAAAATACTGATAACGGTCTAAAACAACCAACGTATGCATGATTTCCACCTGAATAAAGGGAGAATCACTGCGGTTGAGCCGTCGAATTAAAATTCTAAGGATATTAGATTTCTCATTACTTAAAACCTGATTGGCATATTTTTCCTTAAATACCCGTACCGCGGCAGTGCATTTATATGCCCCCAAAGAATCATCCGCGATCATCGCTAATAAAATGTCCCTGGGTTCGTCCTCGTATCTTTGAGTATAGCCTTCCAAAAGCGCTTTATCATCGAAAATAGCGCCGGAAGCTATGGCCGCCTGGTTAATATCGTCTTTATCCTGGGCCAACGCAGGTTTGATGAGTACCAAAGAAAGAAATAATAATAAAAAATATAAGATTTTCATGAGGTCAGCATAAACTCCATGGAAATATCCAACCCTTGGCGGAAATGCGTCAAGGCCCCTATGGAAATACGATCAACCCCGGTGGCCGCGTACTGCCTGACATTTTTTAATGTGATGCCGCCCGAAGCCTCCAAAAAAAAGTGAGCTTTCGCCTGACGGCATATTTGAACCGCCCGGGCCACTTGCCCGGGAGTCATATTATCCAATAAAATAATGTCCGCCCCGGAATTCAAGATCTCTTTTAATTGATTAAGATCATCCACTTCAACTTCAATTTTCTTTTTAATTTTCTTTTTTAAATTTTTAATGACTTCATTCATACCCTTCCCTTGACAAATGATCCGATGATTGTCTTTAATCAGGACCATGTCATTAAGGTTGAACCGGTGATTGACGCCGCCGGCACAGCGCACTGCGTAACGCTCCATCAGGCGCAACAAAGGCGTTGTCTTGCGGGTATCCATAATGTCCACTTTGTAAGGCTTTATTTTGTTAACAAAAAGGCGGGTTTGAGTGGCAACCCCCGACAAAAAAGACAACAGATTAATAGCAACCCGCTCCCCGGAAAGCAAGGCCCTGGTGGGGCCGGAAATTTTCGCAATGATGTCCCCCCTACGTACTGATTGGCCATCTTTGATTAACGTAGAAAAAGTGACCTTGGAATTTAAAGTTTTAAAAACTTCATGGGCGAGGTTAACACCACAAATCACTCCGTCACCGTTTGAGATCAAGCGCGCTTGACCTCGCGACTTTAAAGGAATTAAATGATCGGTAGTAATGTCCCCTTCGCCGATATCTTCAGCAAGGGCCAATTGTATGATGGTACGTACGTATTCTGGTTTCATAATAAGTTCGCTAAATCATTTTTTAGTTCAAGGACTTCTTTATTAAAAGTATCCAAACGTTCTTTTTCTTTTAAAACGACATCTTCAGGCGCTTTGCTGATAAAAGCCTCATTGCTCAAACGTGATTGTAACCCTTCAATAAGCTTTTGTTTTTGTTTTATTTCTTCATTCTTACGCTTCTTTTCAACCCCAAAATCAATGATCCCTTCCAATGGAACAATGATCTTTGCCCCATCTATCAAGGCGGTGACCGCCTTTGCCGATGTTGAGGCTTCCAAAACCAGATCAAAGGTTACCCCGGCCAAACGCCTTATGCCCTCACCGTTAGCGAAAAATAATTCCTTTTGCGCTTTATTTTGAGGGACTATTTGTGCAGGAATCACCCCTTGCTTTATATCATATTTAGTACGTATATTGCGAATAAAAGAAATTATATCAATAATGGCCTGCATTTGCTTTGATGCGTTGCGATCGATCAATTTATTCTGCGCCAAGGGCCATGAGGCCAAAGATAAACAACTGTCCCCGGAATTCATTTTGCTATATATTTCTTCGGTAACAAACGGGATAAAAGGATGCATCATTTTTAAGGAATTTTTAAGAACAAAAAGAGCGGTTTTTTGGATATTAGAGTCGCTCCATTTAGCTTTAATTAATTCTAAATACCAATCGCAATAATTACCCCAAAAGAAATCCTGGACAAGGATTTCAGCCTCGGAATAATGAAATTCTTCAATCGCGGCATTGACCTTACTCAAAGTTTCATAAAATCTAGCGATGATCCAACGGGAAGGCAAATCAAGTTCATTCAGGCTCAATTTTTCATAGTCCCCTTTAGATAAACTATCGGCGCAATTCATAAAAACCAGGCGTGAGGCATTCCATATCTTATTGGCAAAATTGCGTCCGATCTCAAACTTTTCTTTGGAGATAAAAATGTCCTGACCTGAATTGATGATCAGGCTAAAACGCAGGGCATCAGCCCCATACTCATCAATGATCTCTAAAGGATCAATGGCATTGCCTAAGGATTTGGACATTTTTCTTCCCTTGGCATCGCGCACCGTCCCATGAATAAACACCTCGGAAAAAGGCTTGTCCCCCATGAATTCATAACCTGCCATGACCATACGCGCCACCCAAAAAAATAAAATTTCAGAAGCAGTCATCAAGGTGCTTGTGGGATAAAAATATTTCAAATCGTTGTTTTGTTTAGGCCATCCGAGGGTGGCAAAAGGCCATAACCATGATGAAAACCAGGTATCAAGCACGTCTTCATCTTGTTTTAGTTTAACCAGCTTGCCATGCTTAAGCTTGGCTTGGGCCTCGGCTTCCTCTTCTGATTTTGCGACAAAACAATTCCCCTCTTTGTCATACCATACCGGAATGCGGTGCCCCCACCATATTTGACGGGAAATGCACCAATCGTGGATGTCTTCCATCCAATTGGTATAAACCTTTGACCAATGAGCAGGATGGATTTTAATTTCTCCTTTTTGAACAGCCTCAAGCGCCCGCTTTGCCAAAGGTTTCATTTTGACAAACCATTGTTTGGATAAATATGGTTCCACCATGGTATCGCAGCGATAACAATGGCCAACAGCATTTTTGTGATCTTCAATTTTTTCAAGGCATCCCAAAGCTTCCAAATCAACCAAAACCTGTTTACGGGCTTGGAAACGATCCAGTCCTTTATATTTGCCGCCCTGCTCATTAATAGTAGCATCCGGATTCATCACATTAATCATAGGCAAATGATGACGTTGGCCCATCATAAAATCATTAGGGTCATGCGCCGGAGTCACCTTTACCGCGCCGGTACCAAACTCCATGGCCACAAAATCGTCCGCGATAATCTTTATTTCACGATTAACTAAAGGCAAAACTAAAGTTTTACCGATCAACTTAAGATAACGTTCATCTTTAGGGTTAACAGCCACCGCTGTGTCCCCCAGCATGGTTTCAGGACGGGTGGTCGCTACGACGACAAATTGGTCAGGGCTGTCTTTAAAGGGGTATTTAAAATAGTAAAGCTTGCCATTTTTCTCTTTATGTTCCGCCTCTTCATCCGAAAGTGCTGTCTGGCAACGCGGGCACCAGTTGATAATACGCTCTCCGCGGTAGATCAAACCTTTATTGTGCAATGACACGAACGCCTGCTTTACGGCATCACTATAATCATCATCCATCGTAAAACGGGTACGCGCCCAATCACAGGAAGAGCCTAATTCTTCTAATTGGTTAATGATCGTATCGCCATACTCCTGTTTCCATGTCCAGAGGCGTTTGAGAAATTCGTCACGACCTAAATCTTGACGGGTCTTGCCTTCTTTAGCCAATTGTTTCTCAACCACATTCTGAGTGGCAATCCCTGCATGGTCCGTACCCGGCATCCAAAGTGTTTGAAAGCCGTTCATACGTTTATAACGGACCATAATGTCCTGCAAGGTATTGTTAAGCGCATGCCCCATGTGCAGAATACCGGTCACGTT
>CAZABZ010000079.1:0-5595 GCA_964483535.1 uncultured Planctomycetales bacterium
ATAGTACAAGGGATCTGCTTGCCCTTTCGGGGATTTTCACGTTCAGGATCGACGATATCTACCGGGCTTATTTTAGGTATTGAGAAAAGAAGAGTTGAAGATTTTAGTTTTGCCCTTGCCGTTATTTTAACGCCGCCGGTCATTTTGGTGGAAGCTTTAAGATTTTTAAAGGCGCAACATGTTCATGCGCACCATGGCGCAAGTGTTATAGGCTTGTTTTTACCGGGCCTGATGGGGATGGTATTGAGTTTTATTTCCGGGATTTTGGCCCTTCAATGGCTGTCCAATTGGCTCCAACGCGGCCGCTGGTATTTATTCGGTGTCTATTGTTTATGCGCCTCAGTAGTTATTTTCTTTCTGCATTGCCAGGGCTTATAAAGGGAGGGCATTATGATGCGTTTCCGCGATCTTAATGAATCTCAATTATTGGCTTTAGCCATAGCCGCTGAGGAAGAAGATGGGCGTATTTACCGTGATTTTTCTCAGGAGCTGCGCAAGAATTTCCCGGCGACATCCGAGCTTTTTGATCGTATGGCTGATCAAGAGTCCGGTCACCGTCATCGGTTGATTGATCTGTATCAAAGAAAATTCGGTGAGCATATCCCGCTTGTCCGCAGGCAGGATGTAAAGGGTTTTTTGGTTTTGCGTTCTTCGTGGCTGTTGCGCACGCTGCGTCCCGAAAAAGCGCGTGAACAGGCCGCTTTAATGGAAGTGGATGCGCGAAAATTTTATGAAGCCGCGGCCGGGCAAAGTAAGGATGCCGCGATCAGACAGCTTTTAGGGGACCTTGCCCAAGAAGAGCAGCGGCATGAGGCGCTGGCTGAACAAATAAACGAGAAGCAAGCCGCCGAAGGGGAATTAGGCATTGAGCAGCATGTCGCGCGAAGGCTTTTCGTACTGCAGGTTGTCCAGCCCGGATTGGCGGGGCTTATGGATGGGTCTGTCTCGACGCTGGCCCCTCTTTTTGCGGCCGCGTTTGCCACGAGCAATCCCGCGGATGCTTTTAAAGTGGGGCTTGCGGCTTCGGTGGGCGCCGGCATCAGTATGGGTTTTGCCGAAGCCTTGTCTGACGACGGAAAACTTAGCGGCAGGGGAATGCCGTGGCTGCGCGGGATAGTTTGCGGGCTTATGACCGGCTTAGGCGGACTCGGGCATACCTTGCCTTTTTTGATCCATGATTTCCGATTGGCGATGAGCATTGCCATGGTGGTGGTGGCCGTAGAATTAGCTATTATTTCCTTCATTCGTTGGCGTTATATGGATACGCCATTCTTGTCCGCTTCATTTCAAGTCATCGTTGGGGGGCTTCTTGTTTTCCTGGCGGGTTGGTTTATCGGCGCCAGCTAAAAGATATTTAAACGGTAATTATGCCCATTAAAACCGATTTGCCAATATCATCATGCTGGGTAGTGACTGAAGGATTGATCGGCCTGCAAAACCAGGCCATTGGTCTTGCCCAGGCGCTTGGGGTTTCTTATGTTCTAAAGGAGGTCAAGAGACCTAAGGGTTTTTGGCAATTATTGTCACCTGATAGGCATGATTTTACGCCTCCGTGGCCGGATTTACTTATTTCTTGCGGTCGCCGCAGTGTGGCCGCTTCGGTGGATGTCCGTCGTGCAAGCGGCAACAAAACCTTCACAGTCCATATTCAGGACCCTCTTATCAATCCTAAACAGTTTGATGTTGTTATTGTGCCCGCGCATGACAAATTGAAGGGTGAAAATGTCTTTGTGACTCAGGGGGCCATTCACCATGTTAGCAGTGAAAAACTTGTCAGCGCGGCCGAGCATTTTCGTCCTTTACTGGCATCGCTGCCGCATCCCCGTATCAGTGTGTTGATTGGCGGTAAAAACCGGCATCAAAGTTTTTCCGATGCCTCTGCCCATGATTTTGCCAAGAAGCTGCTGTCTGCGGCAACAAGTACCGGCGGCGGACTTGCCATTTCCTTTTCACGACGGACAGGCGCCCGCAATGAGGCTATATTAAGAGAAGATCTCAAGGGGGCTTCTTCCTACATTTGGGATGGGGCAGGGGAAAATCCTTATTTTGGCTTGCTGGCCCTTGCGGACGTGATTATTGTTACCAGCGATTCCATTTCCATGATTTCCGAAGCTTGTTCGACGGGTAAGCCGGTTTACATCTACGAACTGCCCAATGGCGGGAAACGGCATAAACAGTTTTGCGAGAGTTTAATACAAAGCGCTCATGCGCGTTTCTTTTCAGGGGCAGTAGAAACCTGGAAGAACACACCGCTGGATGAAACCCGCAGGGCAGCTGATTTCGTCCATGAACGTTTCATGGCAAAGGCGGCGGATTTAAAATGATAAAAGTATACACAGGGATAAAAGGTTTTGCGGTCTTGCTCTTTTTTATAGTGGGGGTGGTCCTTTTTTTGCCCATCTTTTTATTGGGCATTCTTCCTGCAATTGCGATGAGGTTTTATAGTCAATGGTTGTTAAATTTAAATCCCAAGAGCCGTGGGAAAAAAGATATTATCGATGTGGATGCCGTTGAAGTTAGGGACATTTCTAAATAAAAAAGGTGACAGGTATAATTTCTATACCTGTCACCTTTTGTACACCGGTATTGTTTAAGTCATTAATTGGTAATACTTTCCACATCCTCCTCTGTTCCTAACAGGCTTTGAATGTTGTATACCGGTGTTTCCTTGATAATAACAGGCATAAGATCATTAATTCTGATATTGCCGACAGGCTGTCCATTGATCGTTAGGGGTTTGCCATTTTGATTTGTTTTCAAGACACTCTCAATCAAGATGGAATTGAGGTTGATACCGCCAAGATCGTCCTCAGGAGCTTTTGCGGCATTAATAACCTGATCAACTGTTAGTATTTCATCTTTGGAGTCTTGCCCTTGCATCATCGCCATATCGGAAACAACGCCGATTTTGGCTGTTGTATTCACTGCACCAGGAAGACTTAGGCCCGCATTGGCTAACGCGGACATTCTATACCCCGTGTCTTTTTGTCTTGCCAAGGATTCTTGTAAAGCTTCCTGCATTTGGGCATCTTGAAATGAGAAGCTCATCTCATTGTCGTAACCATCTGCTAAACGTATATATTTCCCTTCAATCAGCTCGATAGGGCCTAATAATATAGAGCCGGTTTGCTGTCCGCTGATGGTTTTTTTCCAGGTGAATTTGCCATTCTCTTTGTCTTTTTCACCAAAAATTGTTAATATTTCCGGAAACTCTTCAGATGTGCGTTCAAGCCACTTCATTAAAAGTTCCGGCGATACAACAATCGGCAGTTCCATGATAAAATCGTACAAAGATCCGCCCACCACCTTGACCTTTCCACCCTCGAGGGCCACAGGAGTCCTTACGGCTGTAGCCATAAAATTTCCCGGCATGTGCTGGGCAATGCCGTCTCCAGCACCGGTACTCTTTGTCATAAGCCTTCCGAACACCTTTTTCACAGCGCCGCTGGTATCATCATGCAAAGTGGGGCCGATGACGGTAATGTCCTGCATACCTAATCCCAGGAATGCCAACAGCGACTGAATTAAATAAGAAGCTCCATTGGTGCTGCACGATGTGGGAGTAATGGTCGTTACTCCGGTTTCATTGACCATGGGTAATTTATCGGCGTTTCTGCCAAACACATGCATCCCGCCGCCCAAAGGCATAACGAGTTTTTTGTAAATTTGCTCGGAATCGATAACACCAGGGTTGCCGCCTAAACGAATGTTATACTGCCATACAACCCCAACACGCCAACGGACCAATTCTTCCGTTGCGCCACCAATCTCTTTTCCTTTACCATCATCGAATTTAGTAACGCTATATAATTGCCACATGGTCGGGCCATCATATAATTTTTTGGCCTTACCTGTTTCTTTCTCTATCTTTTTAGATTCGGCATCCAAGAGCTCCTCCATGATGCCATTGCCTACATAGACCCCACCCGGAGTTCCATCGGAGACAGCGCTAAAAAGAACGTTTTTGCCATCTATCTCAACTACGAGTGGATAGGGAATATTGTCAATTGAGTTGAGCCCTGAGGCCTTCAGCCATTTCTCCTGGGCCTTGGCTTTATTCTCTTCGGCGCTCATGCCTTCCTTGAATTCTTTGTTGTTAACATAATAGACCGTTCCAACTTTCTTGTCCTTGATAACAATATCGACCGGATATACCGCATCGATAGGTATATCAACCACCATGTCCTGCTTGGCAGGCAATTTTTTATCCTGAGGCGCAAGTTTCAGCTCGCCATTCTTGAGCATTTGGCCTACCAGGACACCATCAATATTCAAGCCTGAATTTTCCACTCCTTCATCCATGATCATCTTCTTAATGGTGGTAACCGCGGAGGCAAACCGTTCCGCGTCCGTTTTCCCGTTCAGTTCCCGTGACTGGACGCTGTATTTGCCCACATAATCCTTTTCATGGGCGTTGTAATCATTGACAAGCCTTTGCAGAAAGGTCATGCTGGTGATTCTTCCAGCGCCACCGAAAAATACAGGATTCAGTTTTTCAGATGGCTTGATTTGCTTAGGGGTCCCTACTTTAAGATACTTGGCAGCCTGAACAAAGGCATCCTGATCCAAGGCCTCTGCCAGTTGCAGAATATCATAAGCCCAGACCTTGTCGTGAGCGCTAGACATAATAGCCGATAGACGCTTCATTTCCTCATCAGTTAAGATAACGCCTTTTGTCGCAAGAAAACTTTGGATTTCTTGAGCATTGGATTGATTAATATCCAAGGCATCCCCTTGGGCTATGGCCTTATTCAACCGATCGGCAAAATTACCCAAGGTCATTCTCTCCGGCTCTAACATCTTGGCAAGTTTGGGAGAGTTGTTATATCCTAAAGCCAAAAGATGATAGTACATGCGATGATAGTATCCCAAAGCCGCATTGATGACTTGGGGACTGTCGATCACGCGTCCTACATTGTCTTGACCATTAAATTTCGGCATCAAAACATTATTCATGAACCGGGAAAAACTGCCTACATAGGTCAGTGAAGCCAAAAAAGTTTGCAGGTTCTTGCCAAAATAAGGGATCTTGCTGTCTTTATCTAATGTCGAGATCAGTTTTCCGATACTTTTATCGTACACTATCCCGTATTTTTCAGGAGCCACAAACTCTGTGACATCGATCAAATTAATTAATTTAGTCAAGAGAGGGGCCCTTTGATAATTCCCGGAAGAAAATTCATCAAAGAACCTGAATCCATAATTGCTTAGGGCCTGCAGAGCCTCCTGGCTATTGTGCGTTAATTGTTCCGCATTCTCAAACCAATGCTTTTTGGCGTAAGCTTCTTCTTGCTTATAAATTTCTTCCCATGCCGCTTTTTTCTCGTTGGCCTTCTTGCCCAACACCTCATTAATTTTTGCCATGGCTTCTTCATTACGCATAAACCAAAACGGCATACGAATCATGAAATTGCCCGCGCCTGTTTTGATCGCGATAACCTGGCTGATGGCCAACGCGGCCTTGACAACCGTGCTTTGCACATCGGTGCCTTCGTCGCCCTTGGCATGGAAATCCACAACTCCCGTTAATTTTTTTGTTAAATATTTAACAAGCAGCGCGGTAGTGTCCTTAGGGGTCTTGGACGCTTCCAATTC
>CAZABZ010000080.1:0-5511 GCA_964483535.1 uncultured Planctomycetales bacterium
GGCACTTCGACTTCGTCTAATATCCGCTTAACCAAATCTTCCGGCGTCTTGCCCTCGGCTTCAGCTTCGTAGCCGGGTATGACGCGATGGCGCAGGACATCCATGCCGATGCTTTTGACGTCCTGAGGAGTGACGAACCCGCGTCCTTGAATAAACGCGTGCGCCTTGGCGGCTAAAGCTAAATTGATCGTGGCCCGCGGACTCGCCCCATAAAGGATCAACCCTTTAAGATCATTAAGTTTATATTGCTCAGGGTTGCGGGTGGCTTCCACGATCTGGACAATATAATTCTCGATTTTCTCATCCATATAAATTTCATCCACAACCGAACGTAAACGGACAATGTCCTGAGGTGTCGCCACCGCTTGCACGGGAAACAACTGACCTGTCCTTGCCATGCGTTTGAGGATTTTTAATTCCTCGTCCTTGCTTGGATAAGTGATCTTGACCTTGAGCATGAAACGATCCACCTGGGCTTCCGGTAAAGGATAGGTCCCCTCCTGCTCAATCGGGTTTTGAGTGGCCATAACTAAAAACGGATCATCCAGTTTTAAAGTCTCTTCACCGATTGTTATCTGCCGCTCTTGCATGGCTTCAAGCAAAGCGCTTTGCACCTTGGCAGGCGCCCGGTTAATTTCATCCGCCAGGATGATGTTGGCGAAAAGCGGCCCCTTTTTGACATTAAAAGTCCCGTTACGCTGGTCATAAATGAGCGTACCTGTCAAATCTGCCGGCAGCATATCAGGAGTAAATTGCAAACGCTGAAATTTGGCCTGTATCGTCTGGGCCAGGGTCTTGACCGCGGTGGTCTTGGCTAACCCCGGCACCCCTTCGACTAAAACATGGCCATTAGCTAATATGCCGATCAAAAGACGGTCTATTAACGCGCTTTGACCGACAATCACCTTGGATGTTTCAAAGCGTATCGCGTCAATAACGCCTGATTCCTTTTTGACTTTATCATTAATGACACCGACACCTGTGCTCATCATGGTGCTCCTCCTTGAAATGGTCGTTTTAGTTAATCGAATAGATTGTTACGGCAGTAGGTAATATTATAAAAAATCAGAAAAAATAATGCAAGAGGGTTTCTAAAGATCTGGGAATATCTTGGCCTGTTAGGAATTCAAGCCGCGTAAAGAACGATGGCCTCGACGGGCTATCACCCTGATAGAAGCTTCTACTTTTTTCTTTAAATCTTTCTTATGGGTTTTCAACTTAGCCGCGACACCTCGGTCAAAAGTCGCGATGATTTGGGCAGCCAAAATACCGGCATTCCTGGCACCGTTGACCGCAACCGTGGCGACCGGGACACCATTGGGCATCTGTACAATGGACAATAAAGAATCAAGCCCGTCTATGGAATTGGATGATTTGATCGGCACGCCAATGACCGGCAGTGTTGTCATAGCAGCCATCATGCCGGGCAAATGAGCTGCCCCGCCGGCACCGGCGATAATGACTTTTAAGCCGCGCTTTTCAACCATTGAGGCGTAATTAAACATGAGCTTGGGCGCGCGGTGCGCGGAAATCGCCGTAACCTCATACTCGATACCGAATTCATCCAATAAATCCGCGGCAGCGCCCATAATGTTTAAATCCGACTGGCTGCCCATGATAATACCGACCAATGGTTTTTTCATATCAAGTCCCTTCCCTTAATTCAAATACACGTCAATACTCTCTAATTTGCCTTCCCGCACGTCCAGGGCATGAGATTCACCCAAAACCCCGCCGGCAATTTCAACGCTCTTACGGTCAGGATAAGTCAGCACGATTTTTCGCGCTTCCACGCCTTTGGGCCCAAAAGTATCTTTTAACTGCGGATTATGGTAGGTCACCATTATTTTATCAAATAATTTAAAACTATAAGTGCGTGCCTCCTTGGTAAATAACCACGACGGCAATAAAGGACTAAACCTTAACGTCAGGTGATCTTGGTCATCCAGCAGGAAAGGATTGGTCCCCATGTTCATCACCAGCCATATATGCAAAAACTCGGCGGTACTGCCCGAAAGGCGGGCTATAAAACCCTGCCCATGTAAATTTTTATCTTCGTGAGCTGAAGAAACAATAAAAGAAGAGTTCTGCAAAATACTGCGGCCATACGTCAACGGGTCTAAAAATGGGACCAATGCCCCCTTTGCCTCGTCAAAGAATGCTTGGGCCAACCCGCAGCGCAAAAGTTCCAGAAGATATTTGTATTCCATATGCAGCCATACAGACCCATTCTCCAGCCATCCTGCCGGAAAAATACGGGTGCGGCCGATTTCGTCGGATTCTTTGGACAAATCCGCATTGACTTTGTACATCCCAAGATTGCGGTCATACAGCTTGCTTGATTTCACAGCTTTATAAAGGGATTTTGCCTCATTGACACTGCCGGAAACACGCAAAGCATGCACAAAGCCTTCTAAAAACAAAGGCAAGTCATGCCGTTTAAAAGCATTGGCCCGCACATGATGCCAGCCATGTTGCGACTTATCCAAAAGATCATACTCTGTCACCTCATGATAGAAGTAGGTGGCAAAAAGACCATTGTCATGCCTGGCTTTAAGGATACCCGCATCGCATTTTTCAATAATACACCCTAAGAATTTCTTGATTTCAGCGATGGACAAAGATTTTTCTTCACCCTTGATGCCATAACGGATGGCCTGACGATAATGCTCTTTAAGATCATTGGACTTCTGCCAATATTTTAAGGGGTCTGGTTCTGTGGATAATACACCGCAAAGCCCTTGGACAAAATCCGCCAATTCTTCAAAAACCATGCACGCCGCTTGATCATCTGATCCTAATTGTTCCAATGATTTTCTTACAAAAATAGCGAAACGCTTGACTTCAAAAGTCTCAGAGATCGAAGAACCAAGCAAGCCCGGCAAACCGTTAAGCGCGTCATACCAATTAGGCTTATTGGCCTCCATTTCAATCCCGATACCGCTGGGATCAAGACTCGCGACTTTATTGGCTAACAGACAGATCAATTTGACCAATAAAGTCGTCGTATAAACGTCTCCTGCCCCGTCTTCCCCGCGTAATTTATAACCTTTGGCTTTTGCCTGCACTTTTTTGTCAGACTCCGCCAAAGAATGATATTGACGGACCCCCGCAGGGGTCAAAACAAAACGCTGGTCCCTCCCAAACACATAAAAATCATTTAAAAAGAAATTAAAAACCTTCTTTTCCAAAAAAAGACTTTTGAGTTTTTCAGGATAGAGACTTAAGTAACTCTCAAGCAAATCCAAATTATAGGTCCAATGATCACTCCAAAAACCTTCCCCCGGTTCGGCCAATTCTGTCTTGACACATACCCCCAAAACTCTTGTTAAGAAATCATCCGCCCGTCCCTTAATCTTAATTTCATGTGTGACTAACCTTAACAACTCCCCGGGCATGAAACCTTTTTTAAGAATACCTTTAAGCTTATCAGCTCCTTGGACAATGCCAAATTCACGGATGATGCCGCCAATCGCCCCTTCATCCTTAATGACAAAAATAGCCCCCTTAACGATCAGGGGGTTATATCCGTCGGCCTGGATTAAATTCAAAAAATTAACAAGATTGCTGTCTTTGACGTCCCTGTTAAACCAGACATCGTTACGGCGGTTCTGGTTAACATCACGGTAATTACCGTTTCCCTGAGAAAGAAAAGTAGGCGCCAGCATGAAGAAATTATAATCGCGTTCCAAATCCCCGTGCTTGCGGCTATAAACATTAAATGATACCGGACCTTCAGGGGTTTGCAACGATATCGGCAACCCTCCTCGTAAAATATTATCCAAAAAAGTCTGGCCGCAATACCGGTCAAATTCATCACAAGCGCTATGGGTAAAACAGTAACCCTTAATTTCATCAATGATCTGACGGTTAAGCCCAGCCTTACTTTCAATAAACTTAATGGCCCTGGATTTTTTGACCACTGCCTTTAATTCAGCCAAATCAGAGGCAACGCCCGCAATGGCTGTGAAACCGCGTTTCTTCCCCTTGGCAAGGGTAAAACGACAAACACTCATGGCCGACGGTGTGCGATTGGCGGTTTCCTGGTGAGAGGGGGCTGAAAAATTCGTTTGCCGTAAAAAATTCTCCGGCACTAAAAAATCACTGGAGTGGCCGAAAACACATGCCGCTTCAACGATCATATCAAGCAACTTGCGGGAATCAGAATCAAAGGCAAAATAAAAATTCCCCTCTTTGATAGGCGTCACCTGTGGGGTATCTGCCACCTCTACTTTAAACTGGTAAAAGGGTGCTTTGTTTTTCATATTACGCACCGTCATCCAGGCCTCAACGGTGCGGCCAAGGTTTTTGGCAAGCCAGTCTTTAAGGCCATACGGATTAATCGCCGGCAAACCATCCACACATTGGATGTCTAATGGCTTGCGGCCGATGTTCTCGATGGTGACACGGCGCACCAGTCCGGCAAAAGGCTCTTGAGGCATGGTAAAATAATTGACAGCGACCTTGGTCCCAAGCGAGGTATTTATTTCTTCAATGGTCAAATCATGGCTGGTGATCAGCATACGCTGACGGATTTTATACGCACAGCCAAGGCTGTTGGCAAAAGGCTCATAAAATTTCTGGGTCTTGCCGTGCCCGACTTTTAAAAAAGTCCTGAAACCCGTCACCGAAGTTAAGCGAAAGGCTTTATTAGCGGGCTCAAATTCCAAAATAGCTTTGTCTTTAGATTCAATGCCGAACGAGCTCACCGCCTGACCGCGGTTGACATAAAAGGCCCACATCGGGATCCCGTATAAACCGGACACGCCCGGAAAAAAATCCGCGAATAATTTGGCATGTTGATAATCTTCGATGACAAAGGCCCCGTTATCATCTAAATAATACGGCTTATTCATATAAAACTTTCTGATGTGATTCGTTAGCATGCTTAAAATGGCGGAATAAATTGTAATATCCTGATAATTTACTCCATAAAATCAATCCGGAATATTGGTTATCCGTACTGTTCATACGGATACGTTTAAGTTCATACAAGTCCACATTAAATTTATCCTTCCCTTGATGGGTGGTCACAGCGGCCTTATAGCCGGCTTCTTGGACAAGGCGTTTGACCTCTTTGGTAAAGCCTCCTGTGGGATAAGCAAAATAATCAATGCGGTGCCCCAAATGGTCTTCAATAATTTTCTTACTGCCCGCTATTTCGTCTTGGGCTTGAGCCAAGCTCACTCTGGGCAAAAAAACATGATGCCGCGTGTGAGCCCCGGCTAAAAAGTTATACTTTTCCATTTCTTTAACTTCGTCCCATGTCAAAAAACCGGGGGTCCCTATCTTATCCGATATCAAAAATACCATGGCCGGAAAGCCATATTTCTTTAAAATAGGAAAAGCATATTTATAATTATCTTCATACCCGTCATCAAATTGCAAAACAACGGTATTGCGGGCAAACTGCTGGCCTTCTTTGATGCCTTCCACCAAATCATCAAAACTGATGACTTGAAAGCCATGCCGTTTCATAAAAGCCATTTGATACTCAAATGACTTTTCACT
>CAZABZ010000081.1:0-2846 GCA_964483535.1 uncultured Planctomycetales bacterium
ACGGTCAATAAATCCTGCAAATCCCAACCCACGCAATAAACACTTAAAAGCCCAAGATCATGGATGTGGAAATCCCCATTTTGATGCGCGTTTTTAATGCCTATGGGATAAATGCGGTTTAGCCAATAAAGCTTGCTGACCTCGGAAGAAATATAATGGTTGAGCCCCTGCAGGGAATAGGCCATGTTGCTGTTCTCATTGACCCGCCAATCGTGCTGGTCCAAGTATTTGTCCACCAGGTCCGTATTAAACCGTGAGACAATTTCGCGCATCTCGGCGTGCTGTTGACGGTAAATGATATAGGCTTTGGCTGCCTTGCGGTAAGGGGAAGACAACAAAACATCCTCAACAATGTCCTGAATGCCTTCTACCGTCGGATTATCGACAAAGATCTGCTGGGCTATGTTGACAACTCTCATTGTCATTTTCTGAGCTATCTCCGGGCCAAATTCTCCTGAGACCTGCCCCGCCTTGGTGATGGCTTTGGTGATCTTAAGCGGATTGAATTCTTCTGTCCTGCCGTTGCGCTTGATGATTTGAGTGAATACCGCGATAGCCATATTTCTCCTTAACTTGTAAAACGTGTTTTACGATAATTACCATGACGGTTCATGGTGGCCCGTTCATCAATAGGTTTGTATTTTTGAAGCGGCGCGTCGAAGACGGAAACGACCGGCATGTCTTCGAAAAACTTTTTAGCCCACTGGACGCGTTGACGCTCAAGAGGTTTGACGGCGCCCGGCCTTAAAGGCGTATCCAATTGAATTTCATTGGCGCCTAAACGCCTGGAAACTTTCGCGATCTGCCGGATATTTTCAATATTTTTTTCCACTAACATGATCTGTAAGGCCAATTTGCCTTTAAAACTCTCACGAAAATCCATGATCCCATGGATCATTTTGTCTAAATCCAATTTTGGGCCTTGGTCCACCGTCTCAAAATATGATTGATTGCCGGCATCTAATTTAGCTAAGACAAAGTCCGCGGCCATCAAATCATCGCGCACCTCTTTTAAATTCATCAGCGATGAATTAGTCAGCACCGCGACCTTTTCGTCGCGTATGGCTTTGATCCCGCGGATCATTTCCCCTAAATTTTGGGCAAGGGTCGGCTCCCCCCGTCCAGCGAAGGTAATATGGTCCACAAAATGCAGGGGTATACGGCTGATTTCATCGATAACATCCCGGGTAGGCACATAAATCCTGCGCTTATTTGTCAAATGCGTGGTTTTTCCTAACTGGCAATAAATGCAGTCCATGTTACAAATTTTATTCTTTGAAGAAAGCGGATCAACCCCCAAAGACCTGCCTAAACGCCATGAACGCACAGGGCCAAAAATATATTGAAATGAATCGATCATATGCACAATTTTTCTTTGATTAAAATAAAACTGATTTCTATATATTAACTCACTATGGCTTAAAATACAAAGAAAGAAAATACGAAAAACTGCGCGAATGACTGCGTAGTTATGCGTATGGATTCAACCCGTCGAGATCGGTTTCTCCGGAAAGGCCAGTTGATCGCGGGCGCGCCAATTACGGACATAGTTGATCTCCATCAGCCGGCGCACGCCGATAATCGGCCGCGGCTCAAAACCATGCCAGGTATTGGGGCCGGCCTTGAAAATGACCCCTGAATCAAATTCCGGACTGTTCCTCTTTAACCATTTCTTCTGATCATCGTAAATATCAGTACCCCAGTCTTTGGCATACGGACCGGTACATAGGTAGATGACCATCGAAAACACTTTTTCGGGAATATCGCGGTGCGGCTCCAGCCACATGCCGTCTAAATCCTGCATATACTCGAGTCGAAGAAAAGTCCCGTCCGCTTTGATCTCGCATGTTTCCTCGAACTGCCTGGCAACATCAGGACGCTGAAGGGCTTGGGCCAAATTCTCGCAAACGGGAAATAATGACCGGAGCTCAGGCGTAAAGAATGTGCGCTTATCATTGTAGTTCCCGCGCGTTCCATCTGTTTTACCAAGGCTGGGCGGCGAAATGGGCAGGACCAAAATGGCTGTGCACAAAGCCTCTGGAAATACCTCCTTGGCATACCAACGCAAATAAGGATTTTCATCACGCTTTGACGCGCGCAATGCCTTGATGAAATGTTTAGCAATTGTCTCAGGTTCCGGGACGAATGGATAGTTCATGATTACCCCTTGTTCCCCCATGAGCGCGGTGCCCAATCAATGATCTGCTTCGCGCCCGGGATCGATTTAACAAACGCGCTTAGCGCATGGCGTAAATTTTCACGGATGGGATACCATTTGGAATCAACGTAGCATAGCTGCACACTCATCCGTTTACCCTTTTGCGGTAAAAAACCATGCCAGGAATGGTCGCAGACACGAAACATCAACATATTACCGAACACCGGCGCAAATTCAAAAGCATAGTCATCTCGGTTGTTGCTGCGCAAGACACGCAATTGGCCGCGCTCATACGGCCATTCTTCGCTAAACCCCATCAGGACGGTCACAATTTTATGCTTTGAGTCGGTATGCGCATAGCCTTCGTTGTAACGACCGGACGTGTTGCCCATCATTACAATGCTCGCCGGATATGGACTTAAGTCCATACCGAACTTCTGTTCGACCAAGCGCCGGAACCGCGGGCTCAACAGGTCCTTCATACAGGCATCGAATTTTGGACCGTAGCGCAGGCTGGGAAGACCGTAACTGCCCCGGTCGGGAATGACCGGCGCATCCGCCAGGACCTCTTTTTTTAACTTTTGGTCTATAATATTATCGATAAAAACAAAATCATAAGGGTCGCGCCTCAATTCGGCAGAGACGATGGCTGATTCGTTAAGCATGAGAAACGGTGCCTCATTATTTG
>CAZABZ010000081.1:2946-5499 GCA_964483535.1 uncultured Planctomycetales bacterium
CCGGCCTTTAAAAGAGACTGGATATTCTCCAGCGTGCGGTCCAATTGTTTGAGAATATTACCAAGATGTATGGTGCTCCCCTGCTTGTCAACGCTGGCTGTCCCTGAAATAAAATAATGGGACCTGTCAGCATAAGAAACACGCGTGCCACGCTCAAAGGTGACATTGTATTTATTGGCGGAGCATAACATGCCGAAATCGTTTAGGTAAAAAACCTGTCCCGGTTTAAGGCCAAGTATCGAATACGCATCCATGATTACCAGATCACGAAGGCGTGTTCCGGTCCCTTCAATACCGGTGCTGGCGATGAAATGCGTATCACCATTCAAACCCTGTTCGAAGAACAAGGCCCGGCGTTCGTTGACCATGCCCTGGTAAAAAATATCGATATCACGGACGTAGACCCAAGTACGCACACAGTTGTTGTACAAATCACCACCCGCCGCAGAAAGGCCGGAGATCAGACCCTCGAAAACACTGCGCGTTTGCGCTTCCACTGAAAGTGATTTGCCTGAATCTTGGGCAGATAAATTCGTGCTCCACAGATGGCCCAACCCATTTTTTCGGACAAGAACATGCGACGGCGAAAGCCGCTCTTTTTCCAAAGGTTTATTGCTTTCGATGTGATACGCCAAAAGAGCTATCTTGGCGTAAGGCATGGGTGCCTGTTGGACGATGGAAACAGCGACCGGATGCCCTTGAGAATCGCACGCAAGTTGACTTTGCCCGACAATCTGGATTTGATTTAACGTATCACTAAGAAAAATGCGGTGAAAAACCGCTGTCTGCGAAGACAGCCCCAAGGCCTGGAGCCTTGCCGCATAATTCGCCTCAATATATTCAATCTGTTCCTTGAACCCGATATTCCCAGGGGCTGTGATAACAAAAAAATGTTCCGCCTCGCCATGTGATCCACAAAAGCGGCGGTGTTCTACGCTGCCTAAAGTCTTGTCGTTGGAAGAAGCGTCCTGGGTTTGCCTTGTCTTCATGATCATCACCAGACATGAATTTTAACACATAACTTCAATTCTGGGGAATAAAAAACTGCAATTTCAATGCTTAGTATACTGCAATATTCTGATATAATATTTAAAAATTCATAACGGGCCGACACAAGGTCGGCCCCTACGCTTTGAGGGAGATATCAAATGTACTTTATCAACGAGTTGCTAATCATTTTTGTAATGATCGTTCTCAATGCCGTTTTTTCCGCGTATGAAATGGCCCTGGCCTCTATCTCGCGGACACGGCTCACGTATTTAGTGAAAATCCAAAAAAGCGGATCCGTCGAAGCTTTGTTCATGAAAGATCGCATGGAGGCAAGTCTGGCCGTTGTGCAATTAGGGGTCACCCTGGTCGGTTCAATAGCTGCCGCCATCGGCGGCGCGGGTATCACAGAAGCGCTTAACCCTTATTTCCAAACAAATTTTGGTTTATCGAAAGAACTCGCGGAAGTTTTGAGCTTAGTCACCTTGATCGTCCCCTTAAGCGCTTTTACAATCATATGCGCCGAACTTATCCCTAAAATTTACGCCATTAGAAATAGTGAACAAGTCATCCTAAAACTGTCAAAAATGATGCGGTATTTTACGATTGTCGCTAATCCTGTCGTTTCCTCTATGGAAAATATCGTTAAAGCTGCCATGAAATTCATCGATAAGAATAAACCAAATAACGCCCCGAGCTCTGATACTCAAAGCAGCCTGCATGAACTAACAGCCGCCCTTTCATTGGCCAGAACATCACGGTTAATCGACGCCCAACAAGAAAAAATTGTTATGTCTACCGCCCAACTCTCCATGAGGCCGATCAAAGACATTACGATCCCCCTTGCCGATATTTGTATGATCCCGCAAGACAGCACCCTGACAGACGCCTTGATCCAGGCCCACTTGGACATGCACACCCGCTTCCCTGTTTGTGAAAATGTTAACAACCCCCAAACAATCCTGGGATACATTAATTTCAAAGACATTATCGCGGCAATTAAAATCAACCCGGAAGATCCGACTATTAAAGGCACCATCCGCCCCATCATGAATTTTATGGACACCACGCCGATTTCAAAAGTATTAGAAAGGATGATCCAGGAAAAACTGCATATTGGGATGGTTGAAAACGCGCAAAAACAAATCATCGGCATGGTGACACAGGAAGATATTATTGAAGAATTGGTGGGAGAGATCGAGGATGAATACGACCGCCTTCCCAACCATATTCATCCCTACGGCAATCAATGGCTTGTCGGCGGAGCGGTCACCATGTCCGTGCTGGCCAAAACGCTTGGGATAGACCCAACGCCTCTTTGTGGTAATGAAGATGATTTAAAACTAACGGACTGGTGCCAAAGGCAAACGACAAAACCTTTCAGCGGAGGCGAAATAATCTCCGGAAACGGCTTTCAGATTACCGTAAGAAAACTGAGAAGAAAAAAGATCAGCGAAGCGCTCGTTGCGACCGGCTAATCCCTACTTCTTTAATTTGGACAAAAAATCGCTCATGGCTTTGCCGACAATGTCCTTGCACCCCAAGCCAAAGGCCAGCGCAAAACCA
>CAZABZ010000082.1:0-3066 GCA_964483535.1 uncultured Planctomycetales bacterium
TTTGAGAGCCTCAGGATAAAGTATGTCGGTGAGTTTCTGTAATTCACGCGGATGACTAAAAACAATTTTGGCTAATTCAGAGCGGTTAATCGTACTTTTATTAAGTATAACACCTGGAAAAATTTTTGCCACCTTTTTTACACATTTCTTGTTTGCCGCATAAGAGACCCCGCTGGCAGGACAACCGGGCTTCCCGGGAGCCAGCAAATCCCTGGTGATGGCATCGGCATCAATAACTTTTGCCCCCCGCCTGGCAAACATGGCGGCAACTGTTGATTTGCCTGTTCCCAAACTACCTGTAAGGCCTATGATAAACATTTTTGATAAACCCTCATGTATTCCTTAGCGGATTTTTCCCAGGAGAAACGATAACGCAAAGCTTGGTCCAATAAATCTTGCATATAAGCTTTGTGTTTATAAACTTTCAGGGCTTCTTCAACCGCTTTCATAAAGGCTTCCCTGGTGTATTCGGTAAATACAAAACCATTGCCGGTTTTATGGATAGGATCATACAGGTGGATCGTGTCCGCCAAGCCTCCGGTTTTATACACAATGGGAATGGCCCCATAACGCAAAGCAATCATCTGCCCCAATCCGCAGGGTTCATAAAGAGAAGGCATTAAAAAGAAATCCGAGGCGGCATAAATTTTATGGACAACACGCTCGTCAAATTTAAGGAATCTGCCCACATGATGCGGATGACGCAGGAAGGCATCCTCAATCATGCGATAATATTTTTTATCTCCCACTCCGGCAAAAACAATCTGGCCGTCATTGGCAACTATACCATCAATGATCTCCATGATGAGATCCAGGCCCTTTTGGATACAAAGCCTGCCCACAAAACCAAAAACCGGTATTTCTTTTTTCAACGGCAAACCCAGGGCCTCCTGTACCACCAGCTTATTTTGCTGTTTCTGCGCATTGACATCAGAGAAAATAAAAGGAAAATCCAAAAATGGGTCATCTTTAGGGTCCCATACCTCATAATCCAGCCCGTTTAAAATACCGTAAATATCCTGGCTGCGGTTGCGCAAAACACCGTCGAGCGAACAGCCCAGCGCCTCGGTCTGTATTTCTTTGGCATATTGAGGTGAAACCGTGGTGATGGCATCCGCAAAAATGATCCCGCCCTTAAGAATATTGACCTGATCATAAAATTCGACGCCTTGAGTATGAAAAAGCTCCCCGTCAATGCCTAATGCCCCGTATTGGTCCTTAGGAAAAACACCCTGATAGGCTAAATTATGGATCGTCAAAACCGAGCGGGTGTCTTTAAAAAAAGGGTCCTTGTGATAATTAGTTTTTAGTAAAATAGGGATCAAGGCCGTGTGCCAGTCATGGCAATGGATAATGTCAGGAGAGAATTTTATGCTTTTTAAAACATGAAAACTTTCATGGCAAAAATACGCGAATCGCTCCAGATTGTCCTGATATTCCCCTCCTTCTTCTCCGTATAAACCTCCCCTGCCGAAATAATGATTGTGCTCGATAAAACAAACCCGCACATTCTCGCCGATGCGCACGACCGGCGCGGGCGCCTGGATATTGGAAGCTTTATAGCGCGGGGTAATTATGACGAGCTCATGGCCTAATTTTTCCAATACCGGAGGTAAAGCGCCGCAAACATCGGCCAAACCGCCGGTTTTGGCAAAAGGCACCACCTCTGAGGCGCAAATAACAATTTTCATGCTTTCCCTTTTAGTCTATCTTCTCCATTTCAAGCCAGTTGCAACCGACCTTAATAGATACCTTCATGGGCACTGACAAATCCATGGCCCCTTCCATTTCCCTGCGGACCAAAGATACCACTGTTTTTACTTCCCCTTGAGGCACGTCAAAAACAAGTTCGTCATGAACGGTCATGGTCATTGTTGAAGATAGTTTCTGTGTGATTAATTGACGGCTGATCTTGACCATGGCGATCTTAATAATATCCGCGGCTGTGCCTTGCATGGGCGCGTTAATGGCCTGGCGCTCGGCAAACTGACGCAATCCCATATTGCGGTTATGAATATCCGGTAAATAGCGCCGGCGGCCAAACAGGGTTGTCACATATCCCAAGTCCCTGGCCTTTTGAATTTCCCCGTCAAGAAAACGACGCACCTTAGGGTAACGTAAAAAATATTTGTCGATAAAATCCTGCGCCTGGGACACGGGCACGTCTAAATCCTTGGCCAAACCAAACGCGCTCATGCCGTAAATGATGCCAAAATTGATCCGTTTGGCCGTATAACGCATTTTTTCGTCCACTTTATTTTCAGGCACCTCAAAGATCAAGGAAGCGGTGGCACGGTGGATATCACCCTCGCCCTTGCAAGCCTTTTTTAATTCTTCGTCCCCGGCTAAATGCGCCAAAATCCTCAATTCAATCTGGGAATAGTCGGCGGAAAGTAAAACATGACCTTTGGCATACGGCACGAATGCTTTGCGGATGCGCTGTCCGAAATCCGTGCGAATGGGAATATTTTGTAAATTGGGATTATTCGAGCTCAGGCGTCCGGTCTCAGCTCCGGTCTGATTGAAAGTCGCATGCAGACGGTTGGTCTTGGGGTCAACCAAAAGGGGTAAGGCATCGATATAGGTGGATTTTAATTTAGCCATCTGCCGGTATTCCAAAACCAAAGCAGGTAAAGGATGTTGGCGCGAAAGCTTGGTTAAGACCTCTTCATTCGTTGAAAATCCGGTTTTTATCTTTTTGACCGTCGGCAATTTCAGGCGTTCAAACAAAATTTCGCTTAATTGCTTAGGGCTATTGACATTAAACGGCGTCCCCGCGATTTTAAACAACTCTTCTTCTAATTGGGCGATTTTAGTTTGGCATTCTTTGGACAACTCTTCAAGCACCGCGACGTCAAGACTGACACCGCTGAGTTCCATCTCAAAAAGCACGTCAGACAATGGCATTTCCACATCATAAAAAAGAAACTCCAGATTTTGTTCTTTTAATAAACGTTTTTGGATCGCGTATAACCGGCGCATCCCCTCCTCGCTGGCCCTGAGCTCGGGCAAATGATATTGCCCCTGCCCGCCGGACAATAAATAATCCGCCAGATAAACGTCAAA
>CAZABZ010000082.1:3166-5433 GCA_964483535.1 uncultured Planctomycetales bacterium
GCACAGCATCCAAAGGCGCGTATTCTTGGGCAAATTTACGGAATTCCAGTTGGCTAAAAAGCGTGAATAATTTCTGACGGTCAGCCTCCCTCAAAGCCAGATCGTCCAAAACCGCCTCCAAAGGCACTTGGGTCTCCAGGGTGGCCAATTCCTTGCTTAAAAAAGCTTCCTTTTTTGAAGCCATTAATTTTTCCTGCAATTTGCTCGGAGTGACCTGATCGACATGTTGATAAATTTCTTCCAAGGATTTAAACTCTTCCAAAAGCTTGCGGGCACCCACCTCACCAATGCCTTTCACGCCAGGGATATTGTCCGACGGATCACCTGCCAAAGCGATATAATCCGTAATTTGCCCCGGAGTCACTCCAAACTTTTCCACCACATCCTTGACGTCTATCACCTTTTCCTGACGCGGGCTGTATAATTTGATATGGTCATTGACCAGTTGGGCCATGTCTTTATCATCTGTGGCAATGAAAACATCCGTATTCTTTTTGGCGAAACGCAGTCCTAAACTTGCCATCACATCATCGGCCTCGAACCCTTCCCGCTCAAAGACCGGAAAACCATAAGCCCGGACAACATCACGGATAATATCAATTTGAACGACCAAATCATCCGGCATGGCTTGCCGCTGGATTTTATAATCCGCGAATTTTTTTTGACGGTGGGTCTGTTTGCCAACATCAAAGCAAACCGCCACGTGTGTCGGATGACAGTCCTTAAGCATTTTACGCAAAATATTACAGAACCCAAAGACCGCGTTAGTCGGCTGTCCTTTGGAATTCTTCAAAGCCTTGACCGCGTAAAAAGCCCGGTAACAGAGGCCATGCGCATCGATGAGGAAAACACGATTAGACAATTTCTTCTTCTTTTCCGGTGATATTATCTTGACGCTGTAGTATCCCTAAAAGGCGCTCATTATCCTGGGGCGCGTTGAAAATCACTATCCCCACCAAATGATCGCCGTAGGCATAAATTTTCTTGTAGATATTTTGGGGACCATCAAATTTTAAATACTCCCGCCCGCCTTCAAGCAATTTGGTGCATCCGGCGTAAAAACCATCAAAAACATTAAGGCCGAGATATCCCGGCGCAAAGGGCAACACAGGCGGTTGGAAACTCGCTTCGATGGCGAGTTGGTCCGGATCGTCCAAAGCAGGTTCTGAAAGCATGCGGACATCCACCCTGGCTTCGTCAAAAATGACCGCATCACAAGCCAGGACCTTGCCTGACTTAAGTTTCACCGCCTTGACTTCTCCCTCGCCTAAAATTTCTTCAACCATATTTTCGCTAAAAACACGTATCCCTTTGCCTTCTAAAATTTGCTTGAGCAAAAGTCCGGTTTCTTCATCAAAAATATCAGGCAAAAGCCCTACCCCTTGGGACACCACTGTCACCTCTTTTTTCAGCTGGCTTAAAGCACAGGCCATGTTCAAACCTTGGGGTTTGGAAACAACGACTATCACACTATCGGTAAAAGGTAAATGTTGCTTCAATGCTTTAATTGAAGAAAGGCTCCAACAGTCAAAAACACCACTCCTTTGATGACCCTTGACCAACGGCAAAATCAAGTGCCCGGTATCCACCACCACCAAACGGTCATAGTCCATTTGAGTTTTTGCCTCGGTGGTCAAATACCTGCGCTTGACGCTGATACGGGCCAATTTTTCCGTAGTCACAAGCCGCAAAGGATGCGCCGCTAAAAAATCTTGGGATGCTGTGTACATTTGCTGCTCTTTGACTTGAGCGGCCACTAAGGCCGGCAACAAAGAACGGTCATACGGCAAAACACCCTCGGTTGTGAAAAGCGTGACCTCTTCATCTTTATGGAGATTAAGAACATCTTGAATAATGGGAAGGACGTCTAAAGAATTTCCAACGACAAGGGTTTTCATATTGATGTTTGTAATTTAAAAGCTTTAACGGCATTGTCCATAAGCATGACCGATGTTACCGGGCCAACTCCCCCGGGGACCGGCGTGATATAAGAGGCCCTTTCCTTAGCGGAGATAAAATCCACATCACCAACAAACTTGCCATCGACTTGATTGATGCCCACATCAATCACAATGGCGCCACTCTTGATCCATGCGCCTTTGACAAAGCCGGGTTTACCCAGCGCCGCGATCACCACATCCGCACCATGCACGACAAGCGGCAAATCAATGGTCTTAGAATGGCAAATAGTGACCGTCATGTCTTCCTTAAGCAGCAACAGGGCAACGGGTTTTCCCACAATTTCAGAACGGCCTATCACAACCGCG
>CAZABZ010000083.1:0-5432 GCA_964483535.1 uncultured Planctomycetales bacterium
CAGCAACAGGGCAACGGGTTTTCCCACAATTTCAGAACGGCCTATCACAACCGCGCGTTTGCCTTTTAAACTAACACCCGAGGATTTCAGCAATTTTAACGCCGCCGCCGGAGTGCAAGGAGATATCCCGGTCTCTCCCATTAACAAAAGCCCAAAATTCGCCAAGTTCATCCCTTCAATGTCTTTATAGGGAGCAATGGCATTAATAATGGTTTTAAAATTCATACGCGCCGGCAGGGGCTTATTGACAATAATGCCATGGACATAATCATAACTGTTTAATTCACCAATCAATCTCACAACGCTATCCTGGGGACTGTCTGCTTTAAAATGTTGTAATTCATAATGGATCCCCACGCTTTGCGCGGTCTTTTGTTGTGAGGCCACGTACGAAAGGCAGGCCGGATCGTCCCCCACCACAATACTGAAAATGCGCGGGACCTCTTTAACAGAATCTCTCAATATCTTAATCTCTTTGATTAACCGTTCTTTAAACTGGGCCGCTAATAATTTACCGTCAAGAATGTGCGCGCTCATGAATTGATCCTCACCATGATCCTGGCACTGTTAAAGGCAGACATCAAAAGCTCAAGAGCAACTTCCACATCTGAAAGAAGATACGGATTGCCTTTTTGGACCAGATACGGGGTTAATTGAAGGGCCTTGTAACACAGTTTGCAGATTTCCTGAGGCACAGCGCGGGCAGCGCGGGCCGCCTGGGCTTGGGCTTTTTTATCTAAAGAACGGGCCTCGGAAACTTTTAAATAAGCTTCGCTGTCGAGACTGGTCAGTTCAAGCAATCTTAAGCGAATAGATTCACTGCATGTCAAAATCTTGGCTAAACGTTTTTCAACAGTTGAGGTGTTGGATTTTCGGCCTATGGAATAGTTTGTCGCCATGGAAATCAAGCCTACGCCTAAGGCCGCGGTCAAAGCCGCCGCCGAGCCTCCGCCGGGCACAGGCTCACGACGGGAAAGCTGGTCTAAATATTCTTGTAAAGTTTTGTCTTTGAAATTAATTGTCATTGAGTTTTGGCCAAAAAATGTTCGGCATCCAGAGCTGCCATACAGCCGGTCCCGGCGGACGTTATCGCCTGACGGTAAACCTTGTCCTGCACATCTCCCGCGGCAAATACGCCTTCGACACTCGTTTTGGTGGTACCGGGCTTAGTTTTAATATAACCTGCCTCATCCAGTTCCAACTGACCTTCCAAAAAAGCGGTATTAGGCAAGTGCCCAATGGCATAAAAAAGACCGCCGACATTTAAAACACTTTGGGCATTAGTTGTCGCATCCTTGATTTTAAGACCTGTCAGAAATTTGTCCCCCAAAACTTCCAAAGGAAGAGTGTTAAACATAATTTCAATTTTGGGATCATTCTTAGCGCGCTCTTGCATGACCTTAGTGGCCCGCAACACATCACGGCGAACAATCATCAACACCTTGGAGGCAAATTTAGTCAAATAGACGGCTTCCTCAACAGCAGAGTCCCCGCCCCCGATGACCGCCAACACTTTATTGCGAAAAAACGGCAGTGCGCCGTCACAAACCGCGCAGGCGGAAATACCCTTTTGCCACAAATTCTCTTCCCCGGGAAGGTGCATGCGTTTGGCAGTAGCACCCGTAGAAATGATCAAGGCCTTTGCCTGATATTCTGCTCCCGCGGCCCACACTTTAAAAGGCTTTTGAGTTAAATCTACTTTATCAACGGTTTCAGTGATAATACGGGCCCCGCAACTCAAAGACTGTTCCCGCATTTTATCCATTAAGACCGGGCCGGAAATCTTCAAAAATCCGGGATAATTTTCCACTTCAGTGGTGGTTGTCAACTGACCACCTGAGGCAACACCGGCGGCCAACAGGCCTTCAAACATCAAAGGATTTAATCTGGCGCGGGCGGCGTAAATAGCCGCGGTATGCCCCGCAGGGCCGGAACCGATTATAATCAAATTTTCCATAAAAATTCAAATCTGGTGACAGGACGTTTCTTAAACGAAATAGCAACCTCTTATCTATGGGAAATAATGGAGTTAGAGAAAAAATACCGGATTTTTATTACTATAACACTGTCAAAAACTTTGGCAAGAAAAAAGCAAAAATGTAGGTTTTAGTCTTAGATTGTGGGGCGTAATTCTTTAAAAGTCTTGAGCTCTGCCTTGGAATTGTCACTACCAATAAGCCCATCCAGATCAGCTTCGGATTTTATACTAAAACCCGCATCCTTGATCATACGCAAAGTGTGGGCATTCGAGCTGCCTTTAACATTTAAATACCCCTGCAAAAATAAGGAATTTGCCGGGTACAACGCCATCACTTCCAAAGAACGCAAATGCAGCTCCCGTCCGGCGGCCACCCTGATTTCTGATGACGGGTTCAAAAATCTAAACAAACATAAAATTCTTAAAATAAAATCCGGGGTCAAATTTGACCCTTGCCCTGACAAGGCATTGCCTTCAATAGGTGTGAACAGATTAATCGGAATAGACTCTGCCTTCAAAGCCCGCAGGCGTTTGGCCACGTCAATAATATCCGCAGGCCCTTCTCCCATGCCAACAATCATCCCGGAGCATATTTTAAGCCCGGCGCTTTGGGCCGCCAGAAGTGTGTTAAGCCGGTCGGCAAAAGTATGTGTCGTGCAAATACGCGGATAATGAGACTCGGACGTGTTCAAATTGTGATTCAGACGATCCAGCCCTGCCTGTTTTAATTCGATCGCCCCTTCATTGGAAACAAAACCCATGGAAACACAAATTTCTTTATCAGGAAATTCAGATTTAATTTGAACTAAAATACGTTTGAGACGGTCAATGCGGGATTGAGACGCCGCGCGCCCTGCAAAAACCATGCAATAACAGCAAGCCCCTTTGGTGTACGCTGCGCGCGCTTCCTGAAGCATTTCATCGTCAGATTTCATGCCGTATTCTTCAATGTCGGCTTTGGAGGACTTAGCCTGGGCGCAATATTGGCAATCTTCCGGACAATGGCCATTTTGAGCATTGTTCAGGATATGCACACATACTTCCCGGCCGAAATAATGCTTTCGCACCTGATAAGCGGCATCCAAAAGCGGCAAAATTTCAAGCGAAGCATCCGACAAAATCCGCGCGCAAGTGGGATTATCCAGTTCTTGCCCGTCTAAACTTTTACGGGCCAATGTTGTATAAAAGGAACGGTCCATGGGAGGTTAATATCACAAAAAAGAGTGCGATTGTCAACAGTTCTATTATAGTTGGTTGACAATGCCTAAAAATGATTTTAAATCATTTAATGGTTGGACGTCGATAATGACCGGCACAAAACCAGGGGCGTTTTGCAATTGGGCAAGCATAACGGGGTCAAGATGGAATTTAATGCCTTCCGACGTGTCATTCTTAATCTTAAAATGCATATTCGCAGGAGTCAAGTCAATACCACCCTTCTCCCGGACATTCATCGCCTCATCCGCTGGCTCGACTTTTTTCGGACCTTCCGTATATGGTCCGATCACAACTCGATTTTTCCCTTTTTTCCTAGCCTCTAATAAATACTCATCAGCCCGGTTTATAAGATCATAAATCCAGATTCCTCCCGCATGCCCTTCCTTCTTATAATCAAATTTGACGACTCCCATAGTAAAGGTGACAGGCCATTTTGTAAATTTATACGGCGATCCCTTCCGAGCCACTTCCTCAACAATCTCCTGTAATGTCATATCCTTAAACGCTGCTATTAAATCCATCGGATCTTTATTATTCTCGCGGGCCAAGTTAGATAAAAATGCTGTGCGAACGGCATTGTTCTCGTTATTTGTATGCCTAAGTTTATCAATCAATTCATCTCTGGTTAATAATATGATATTATTAATCAACTTACTGATCTCTTGGTATACCCTTTCAGGAAGGGCATCTAGTTCTCCCCCTAACAACACAACAAATTCTTCGCCGCCATAGCGTGCCACACGATCCGTACTCCTTATGCTGGCGGCCTTCAAAGCTTTGCCAAACTCTGTTAATACATAGTCACCTACGAGATGGCCAAACAGATCATTGACCGCTTTAAAATAATCTATATCTATCATTGCCACGTATCCTTTTTCTTGAATTATCCGTTCAACTTCGGGATCCGTGATGAACCCGGCCCGACTGAGTAAGTCGGTCAAAAAATCAGTTTTCGGTTGAATAAAAAACTTCCTCTGGGCTTCGTATACATCTTCCATTTTTTTAAAATCCGGTTCACCTGTCGTCGGTAAAGCAACGACCTCCAAAAACTTTCTCATTTGATCCTTATTATCAAATCCCACATTTCCGGAAACAATAATAACATTCTTTTGAGAAATAAGCGCATCGCGGTCGAGCAAAGGCTTTTTTTGAAAAGGGAACAGGACCGATAAATTTTCTTGCGTTATTTCGATAAATGGCCTGGGCTCGGGCCTGGAATTTAACTCCTTGATAATTAACTTTCTCTCGTCAGAAGAGTCATAAGTTAACAAAGCTATTTGATTGTATGCATCTGCCCCTTCTAAACGCTTGCTCATAGTACTTGCGATCATCGCCTGATCCTTCTTAGCCAATGGGGCGTTGTTTTCACCTCTTGACTCCTCAGAAGGATGTGGAGTGTTCGCTATAGCACAATCTACTGTTACAATTTCCGCGCGATCTAACTGTGAAGGTAATTGTGACGCCCGGACATATTTAATCAATGGAGCAATCAATGCGGCATCAAAGCCGCCAGAAAAATATTTCCTAGGAATGGTAACCTGTGTTGCAGAATCTGTTTCTTCTTTGATGTAGTTGAAGACGCCTTTTTTAAAGGCTTGGAGGTAACGTTGATAGATGGCCTGGGGAGAAGAATTTTCATACCCCACTCCAGCTACTTTATTTTTATCCGCATAGACCTGCGCCAGGATGCTGTCTTTGATTTTCTTTTTGTACCATGTGGCAAGAATAAGCGAGTTGTACACTTGGCGAAGCTTGGCGAAATTCTTGTTTTCATTGACTTCTTTGGTAAGTTCGGGAAGGACTATCTCGCGGACGATTTGGGATCCGAGGGCGTTGATGTCACTTCCCCCTCCCACCAAGGGAGGGGAATTTTTTGATAATGCAAGATAATCCTGCTCAAGCATGACTTTCAATTTTGATTCCACTACATACGCCGTTCCTGCCTTAGCATTCTCATACACGACTGCCTTTTCAGGAACTATCCAAACTTTATTAAATGTATTCACCGGTATATTTGTTGTGCCATACTTTTGGGCCGCTTGCTCATATACCCGCTTCCAGAACTTTTTCCCTACTCCATCTTCCGGATAGATAAGTGATGCGGTGATCTGCTTGAGCATGTAATCTTCCGCAAGTAAGTCACGGCCCATTTCTGTCAGGCCAAAACTTTGAGGAATGATGCGGTCTTTTTCATAAGGACTAAGATTGACCCATAGATCTTTTTCAGGAATTGTCA
>CAZABZ010000084.1:0-5426 GCA_964483535.1 uncultured Planctomycetales bacterium
CCGTCCGTCTGCGACAAGATACGCCCGATCGGTAATGGACAGCGTCTCACGGACATTATGATCTGTCAATAAAATCCCTAATCCCTTTTTTTTTAAATCCTTAATGATTTCCTGGGCTTCAGCCACCACAATAGGGTCTATGCCGGAAAACGGCTCATCCAAAAGCAAAAATGAAGGATTGGTCACCAAAGCCCTGGTGATTTCCAAACGGCGGCGCTCCCCTCCGGACAGCGTATAGGCCTTGGCACGGGCCAGATGCGAGATATTCAATTCTTCCAGCAATGATTCCAGGCGGCGTTTGCGCTCGGAAGGGCTGATATTTAAAGTTTCCAAAATCGCCATTATATTCTGCTCAACGGTAAGTTTACGGAAAATAGAACTCTCCTGGGCCAGATAGCCTATGCCCAGATGACAGCGCTTATGGATCGGTTCTTTTGTGATGTCCTCCTGATCGAAGATCACCTGGCCACCTTCAGGGCTAATAATGCCCACCACCATGTAAAAACTGGTGGTTTTGCCCGCTCCGTTAGGACCTAAAAGCCCCACTATTTCCGAACGGCCGACACTAATGCTCAGGCCATCCACGACACGGCGGCCGCCATAAATTTTGACTAAGTTTTTTGCTTCTAATAAGCTCATGGACTCCTTACGTCGAAATTACTTGCCAAGGGGTTGAAGCATGCCGTTGCCCTTGGTGCTGCCGGTAACAAATATAATTTTAGGCCGGCCGATCATGGTTAAAAGTTGGGTCTTCCCATCATAAATCATTTTATCCGCGAAACTGACATCGGCCCCTTGAACGGCTTTTGCATGTCCGGTGCATATGGCTTTTTTGATTTTTTTAGTAGCCTGGTCAAACCATATTTCCATTTTATCGCAGTGCAGTTCGCGGCCTGTGGAAGCCTCTATCGCTATGACGTGTATATTAAATACAGCGTACATTGTCACTTGGTTCATTTGCATAGGGCCGTCTGATGTAACTGTTATGATCTGGTCATCAGGCTCACCTTGCGGCTGGGTATGCACTTTAGCTTTGACATTCTTATTAATCTGTGCCTTTTTCAAATTAGGATGAGCAGACATCCCCTGGCCGGTGATAACTCCTTGAGGATCCACAATTTTGACAGGGTCCTGGGTAGATACCAGGTCTTTATTGCGGTTCCAGTCCAAGACGTTCGTGAACATTTGAGTATCGCGGTCCGTTGATGTGATCACCACATTATCTTGCAGGTGCACATTCCCATTGGTCTTATCAATGGTACCGTGGTCCGCCGTCAAATTAGCTTGTTGTTTCCCATAAAAATTGGCATCCACGTTTGTGATTTGGATGTTTGTGTCAGAAATATCCGCCTTGGTGCCGTTGACATCCCAGGCTTTCTCTCCGTTATTGTTATAACCGTTAAGATTAAACCCCTGCAGCTGCTGTGATGAAGGAGCAGATGCGGTAGTTTGATTGGATTCTGTTGTTTCATCCGCGCGGCACACTATAGAGCACAAAACAAAAACCGCCAAAAACAGAAAAATTTGATTTTTAATCTTCATAAAGTTTGGGGCTCCAACGTCCCTGCGCTTGTAAGATCAACTCAACAACTTCCCTGACCGCGCCTCGTCCGCCTTTCTTGACGGTTACATAATCCGCGATTTGTTTTACTTCCAAAACCGCGTTGGCGACTGCCACGCCTACCCCGCACCGGCGCAGGACACTTAAATCCGCTAAATCATCGCCGATAAAGCAGACTTCTTCGTCAAGCACCTTGAATTCTTCCAACATGCGTTCATAAGCGCTCAGTTTAGGATGCGCGCCCACATAGATCTTGTCGATTTTTAAGTCTTCGGCGCGATGGGCAACGACCCCTGATTCGCGCGCTGATATGATTGCCGTCTTGATCCCGCATTTTTTTAAAAAAACGATCCCCAAACCGTCCTGCACGTCAAAATTCTTGGTTTCAACGCCGTTGCTGTCAATGATAATACGCCCGTCAGTCAGGACGCCATCGACATCCATCGCGACGCACTTAATTTTTTTAAACGCGTCCTTCATCAAACCAGCCCTGCCTTAAGCAAATCCTGTACGTCTAAAAGCCCCACCACGCGTCCGGTACGGTCCACCACCGGCAATTCATCAATTTTTTTGCTTTTCAAAATATCAAAAGCCTGGGCCGCCAGCTTTTCTTTTTCAATAGAAGTGGGATTTTTGGTCATGACCTCCGACACATTCCGGGTCAAAACAGCGGGGCCTTCTTCCAGATGCCTGCGCAAATCCCCGTCAGTGAAAATACCTAAAAGCTTATGTTTGCCATCCACCACACAAGCGCATCCGCAGCGCGCTTTGGTGATTTTCCATAAGACATCTTTGACCTTGGTTTTAGCCGTAACCCTGGCAAAGAAATTTTCTTTTCGCATAATGTCTTCCACTTTTAACAAAAGCCGCCGGCCCAAACTGCCGCCGGGATGGTACAAGGCGAAATCTTCCTTCTTAAATTTTTTACGATCGATCAGGCAGGCAGCCAAAGCATCACCTAAGGCCATGGTCACGGTTGTTGATGCCATTGGCGCCAGTCCCAAAGGACAGCCTTCAGCATCGACAGCGATATTTAGGACCAAATCCCCATGACGGGCCAAGGTGGATTTGGGATTACCCGTTATCACAATGATTTTGCCCCCGATTTTTCTCACCAAAGGCAGAAGGCGGACGGTTTCTTCGGTTTCACCGCTTTGAGAGATAATGATCACGACATCCCGGGCTGTGACCTGGCCTAAATCGCCATGCAGCGCTTCAGCGCTGTGTAAGAAAATACTTGGGCTCCCGGTTGACGACAATGTAGCTGCAATCTTGCGGGCAACTATACCGGTCTTCCCCATGCCGCAAACAATGACACGTCCATTGCATTTAGCGATAGCGTCAACCGCGGCTTCGAAATGATGGTCCAACCGGCGCATCATCCGGCCAATGGCCTGGGCTTCTATGGTCAATACTTTTTTGGCTCGTTTAAGCATTTTTATTTTTACCTGTAATATGATCGATGGCTATTAGATCCTTTAGTAAATTTTCTAAATTTTTTAAGGCCAGGGTATTGGGCCCATCGGAAAGGGCGCGGCCTGGACTCGGATGTGTTTCCAAAAATATGGCATCAACTCCTGCCGCGACGGCGCAACGGGCCAAAAGAGGTATGTATTGGCTCTCTCCGCCGGAAGCATGCCCTAAACCACCCGGTTTTTGGACGCTATGACTGCAATCAAAAACAACCGGATAGCCCCAAGAGCGCATAATCGGCAAAGACCTAAAATCAGAAACCAGATTATTATAACCAAAAGACACGCCCCGTTCGGTCAAAAGCAAGTTATGGTTACCCGCCTCCTGCATCTTTTTGACAATACCGCTGACATCCCAAGGCGCCATAAACTGGCCTTTTTTCACATTCACCGTCTTTCCCGTTTTGGCCGCGGCGACAATCAGGTCTGTTTGGCGGCATAAAAAAGCCGGGATTTGGATAATATCCAAAATCTCGCCTGCCATCTCTACCTGATTGACATCATGCACGTCGGATAAAATCGGCACTCCCAACTTGGATTTGACTTGAGAAAGGACTTTGAGGCCTTCATAGAGTCCAGGGCCCCGAAAAGAATTAATCGAAGTGCGATTAGCTTTATCGAAGCTCGCTTTAAAAACAAAAGGGACATGAAGTTTTGATGTGATTTTTTTGATGGCCTCGGCGATCTTTAATGTTCCATAAGAAGACTCGATCACACAAGGGCCGGCAATCAGCACCAAAGGTTTTTTGCCGCCGAAAATTACTTTGTCATTAATTTTAACTTGTCGAACCATTCTATCGCTTTCTGTAAATCTTGCGGGGTGTCCACCGCCATTGATTCATAAGTAGTGATTGTTGTTTTGATTTTTACTCCGCGCTCCAGCGCGCGCAGCTGTTCGAGCTCTTCGATAGACTCCAAGCTCCCTTTAGGCCAATTTGTAAACTCCATTAAAAAATCCTTACGGTACGCATAAAGGCCAAGATGCTTAAAACATTTAATCTCTAGAGGAATGCCGTTGCGATAATACGGGATAGGAGCGCGGGAAAAATACAAAGCATATCCATGCGCATCCACCACGCATTTAACCACATTGGGATTTACTATATCCGCCTTATCAGTGATAGGTTTAATCACAGTCCCCATCAAGATTTTTGTATCTCGTTTTAAAAGAACGGCCAACGCATCAATGGTCCGGGAATCAATAAAAGGCTCATCGCCTTGAATATTGACCACTATATCCACATTTAAATTCTTAACCGCCTCGGCGATGCGGTCAGACCCTGAAGGATGACGGGGATCAGTCATGACCGCCCGCGCCTTAAAACGTTGGACTTCCTTAAAGACCTCTTCATGGTCGCAGGCAATCAGGACTTCATCAAGCTCCTTACACAGGGTGGCTTTTTCCCACACATGCCGGATCAATGGTTTCCCTGCGATATTTGCCAAAACTTTAGCAGGAAAGCGCGTGGAGGCAAAGCGCGCGGGAATGACACCGATGGTTTTCATTTGCCCGCCCCAATCGCTTGTTTTAATTCATCCAATTCAATTGCTACCGCGCCCATTTTTCCAATCACAATCCCGGCCGCGTAGTTGGCAATTTTAGCCGCTTGAGATTTATCTGTACCTGCGGCTAGGCATAAAGTAAACACGGAAATGACTGTGTCCCCAGCGCCGGAGACGTCAAAAACCTGAGCTGCCTTCGTCGGTATGGGGAAAGGTTTTTTATTATGTTCAAAAAGATACATACCATGTTCACCTAAGGTGATCAAAAGCGACTCGATGCCTAAGAAATTCAAAAGTCCGCGGCCATTGGCTTCAATGTCCTCTTTATTATCGAGCTTTGTTGAACGTATCCCAAACGCTTTACGGGTTTCTTCCGGAATATTCTTTAGGGCCGCTTCAGCTTCTTTTTTATTTGGGGTGATACAGCTGACCTGGCCATACTCACGCAAATCTTCTAATTTTGGGTCCACCACCACAGGCAATTTATAGCTAAGAGCCAATTCATTCACCTGGGTCAAAAGTCTTGAATCAATCGATCCTTTGCCGTAGTCAGAAATAATAACTGCCTGAAAATTTTTTATGTGACGACGCAGATATGGCAAAATCTTGCCTTCTTTAATAAGGTCCAATCCTGCCCTGCCTGATTTTTCTCTGTCTAAACGGACAATCTGCTGATGCTGGGCGATGATGCGTGTCTTAAAAATCGTATCAATGTTTTTGTCTATAAAAAGCCCGTTGGTATGGATATGGCGAAGGCTAAGTTCACGTTTGAGAATACTGCCTTCAATATCATCACCAATTTTAGCTACCAGAGTGACATCGGCCCCTAAACTGGCCAAATTATTAGCCACATTAGCAGCTCCACCTGGCGTATAAAAGGACTCTTCTTG
>CAZABZ010000085.1:0-4115 GCA_964483535.1 uncultured Planctomycetales bacterium
GCGATGGGGATTAATTCTAACGGCGGCGCGATATTTACTGATGCAAACGCGGATCTGAATGAGAGGAACTGGCGGGTACTTTCTTCTAGCGGGCCTAATAATAATATCAACACCTACGATCCTGCCATCTATTCTCAATTAAAGGTAGTGATGGATGCCTCGGTGGCGGCTTCGGTGGTGTCCCTGCATTTAAGCTTGGTTGCGGACCCATGGAGCTATACAGGAAAAAGTAATACCATGACTGTCGCGGGTGTTGGAGGAGATAAGGCCAAGATCCAGTATCTTGCCTGGGGGAATACGGACTACACGGTCAATCAAATCGTTAATACTCTTCAAAACGGGGATTCCTTTTCCTTGCCTGAAATAAAAATCAAAAACGGTGTAGTGCCGGCGACCAGCGTAGAGTCTATTTATACCAACATATTTAACATTCCTGCCGCGAAAATAGATTATACTTTTTTCCCTGTCAGGGAAGCATGGGTGGATGTAAAACCCACGGATGATTTCAAGTTGCGCATTTTCCCGATGGGCTACGAAGATCAGGCCATGACGACGGACGATCCTTTAAAACTTTCCAATAATACAGAGTGGTGGGCCGAAAGCCCGTGGATCGACGGCTGGCAGCAGGGGAATCTTAACACGGGGGCCGCTCCCGTTAGTTTTACCAAGGGCATGTGGGACAAGAGCCTGTCATTTTTTACCAGGGACAGTTTTGGCCAGCGCCTGACTGCCTTGCGCGGCGCTTCCCTGTCTTATAAAAATGACGATGAAAATGAGACATCCTTGAATGCCGAAATTGCCAGCCCCAAAACCCTTTGGCAAGATTACGGAGATTATAGCACCGTCCCCGGCAGCATACGTTTAAAGCAGTTTATAGGCAATCAATTCTATGTAGGCGTGACGGGCAACATGCATTTAGGTTACACCACGGATGAAGATCTGGATGCTGAGAACTTTGTTGAAGCGGCGGACACAGGGATAAGGCCGTTTTCATGGCTTAAAATAAACGGTGAGGTTGCAAACTCCAAAAGTATTTATGACATAACATCTCCTCAATATGAGAGTAAATACAACGGGAACGCCTATTACGCCTCTATAGAGGCTGTTTCGCCGACGGACCAGGACCTGCTCAGGACGGATTATTACGGCATGCATCCTAATGATAAGACAGAAAACTTCTTTAAGAGCATCGTTTATTTTGCCCGCATGGACGATAATTTTGAATCAAGCCTGTCGGATTATAACGAGACCCGCAGCGACAGTTTCTGGGCCGATGATGTGACTTTTTATCCCTCCCTTTATCGTTATTTACCGGGCGTAACACCCGGCCAATCCGCAGATGATCTGGAGCCTTTTGCCATCGGCAACGGCATGGATTACGGCCGTTCCGTTGTCAGCTGGCGCGGGGACGCGAACTTGGTTGACGGAAAACTCCAAGCGCTTGCGGATGCGCGGCATGTCACGGACAATGATACTGGCGGCAACATCGAGAACGTTTACCGTGCCGGGGCGACGTATCAGGCGACAGACAAGTTTACCACCAAGGCGCTTTTTTTGTATGATCAAATGCCTAAGACCACTGCGGGGATTGATCCTTTTGCTGTTGGGAACGAGGGGCAGAGTATGCTTAGTTTTTCAGCCCCCCCAGCTCCTTCCGGCACCAGTCCTGTCATCGGTGGAAAAGACCCCAGCCTGAAAACAGGTTCCCTGGGCGGCCGTTACCAGATCACTGATTGGGCAGCGCTTAACGGTGTTTGGGAGTACACCAATGACGTGACTTTAGGTACCGATGATTTTCCCCAAGGGGACCTGAACAGTGATTATTTAGCGACTTATCACCAGAACGGCAGGATCTACGAGGAAGTTGTTCCGTTTTTGTATGATCAGAGTTATTTTGAGCAGGCGCCATACCCTTACCATAATATTTTTAAGGCCGGCCTGGAAGTTGATCCCACCAAACAATGGCATATCTATACGGATTACACCCATAACCCCAATAAATTCGCTGGCAATATCGACGATAATATGAACCATTATGGGTTCGAGACCAGTTATGTGCCTAACCCCAAGATAGGCTTTTTCGCGCGTTATACATTATCCGATGGTTATGATATCAACCGTTTGGTCAATGACAATGAACTGGAGTTTAGGTATTACAACAATTGCTTTTTTGAGATACGCATGATCCTGCCTAAAGATGTCAGGATGTCTATTCAGTACGGGGTGGGCCCTGCGTACAATGTCCAGACTTCTGCCACCAGCCCTGCCCTGACGTATTACTCCACCAGTGTGCTTGAAACCCAGCATATTGTCCGCGTCGTCTTTGATAAAAAATTTTGACAATAGCCAAACATATACTATAATACAACCCTTCAAACCAATTAACCATTAAGCATCCAGGGAGTGGTGATTCGTAATGTTAGAAGTTAAGGTCAATGACAAGAACAGTTTTGAAAAAGCGATGCGCTTATTTAAGAAGCAATGCCAAAAAGACGGTTTTTTAGTAGAGCTTAAAGAGCGCCGTTTTTATTGCAAGCCTTCCGAACGCAAACGTAAAAAAGGCAAGAGATAAATCATTTCATCAAGATTTAATGACCTGCTTTAGGGTGCCCCAAGCAGGTTGTTTTGTTATGATCAAAGTTAAACGCGCATTAATCTCTGTTTCCGACAAAACCGGTTTGGTGGATTTTGCCAAAGGCCTGCAGAAGCTGGGCGTAGAAATTCTTTCCACCGGCGGCACGGCGGCGCTTTTGCGTTCGGCCCATATCAAGGTCCAGGAAGTTTCCGAGTATACCGGATTTCCTGAAATGCTTGACGGCCGCGTCAAGACCCTGCATCCCAAGATCCACGGCGGCCTTCTGGCGTTGCGTGATAACCCCGAGCACATGAAACAATTGGCCAGCCATGATATCGGTCTTATTGATATGGTGGTGGTCAATCTTTATCCTTTCGAGAAGACGATCCAGAAAAAAAACATATCCTTGGAGGACGCCATTGAGAATATCGATATCGGCGGTCCTTCCATGCTGCGTTCCGCGGCCAAGAATTATAAAAGCGTGGCTGTGATTTGTAATGTTGACCGGTATACGGAAGTTCTCAAAGAGCTCAATAATAACGGCGGTATTTTATCAGACAAGGTGTTGGCTAATTTGAGTATCGAAGTTTTTGAGCGCACCTGCCGCTATGACGCGGCCATTTATGATTTTCTAAATAACCGCTTCAAGGCGGACAACTCTTTTTCTTCTTTCCCTAAAGATTTTACTTTTTCTTTTAGCAAATTACAGGACCTGCGCTACGGTGAGAATCCTCATCAGGCCGCGGCTTTTTATAAGGACAGCGCCCGGAATGAGGGTTTGGCACGGCTTCAACAATTGCAAGGCAAGGAACTGTCTTTTAACAATATCCTTGATTTGAACGCCGCGGTGGAGATCATCCGCGAATTCGACGCTCCGGCAGCGGTTATTGTCAAACACAATAACCCATGTGGCGTAGCGCAGGCTGAGAGTATTGAGAAAGCGTACCTGAAAGCTTACAAATGCGATTCGCTTTCCGCCTTCGGAGGCATCATCGGTTTTAACCGTTGTGTTGACGCGAAAACCGCCGCGGCCGTCATCAAAAGCGGTTTTATGGAATGCGTTATCGCCCCTGAGTTTACCGAGGAGGCCAAGGACCTGTTTTCAGTCAAGAAAAATTTGCGCTTACTTGTGCTGGATGTGTGCGGCGCAAACCAAGAGCGCTATGACTTCAAGAAAGTATCCGGCGGGCTTTTGCTGCAGGAGAAGGACAATCGCGTTCTTAAGCCGGAAGAATTAAAAATAGTCAGCAAGATCAAACCCACCAAATCACAACTGGAGGCCATGATCTTTGGCTGGAAACTGATCAAGCATGTTAAAAGCAATGCCATTGTCCTGATCAAAGGCACACAGACCGTCGGCATAGGCTGTGGCCAAACCAGCCGTGTGGACTCCGCGATCCATGCCATCCGTCGGGCTGGAAAGGCTTCCCGGGGGAGCGTTTTAATATCCGATGCGTTTTTACCTAAGCCCGACACCGTCACCATTGCCGCGAAGGCCGGGGTCAAAGCCATTATCCAGACCGGTGGTTCCATCATGGAT
>CAZABZ010000085.1:4215-5363 GCA_964483535.1 uncultured Planctomycetales bacterium
GCGGGCACTAAAGGCAAAGGGTCGACCTGTGCGTTTTTAGCCGGTATTTTGCAGGAGGCCGGCTACAAAGTCGGGTTGTACACCTCACCTCATTTGCACAGGGTCAATGAGCGCATCCGTATTTTAAATGCGGGCAACATCCACTCTAAAGACAATTTCAGTGGGGCTATTGACGACGAGGATTTGGCCTCCATACTGACATCGTTACGTCCTTTTGCCGCTGCTATCCAAAATGAAGGGAACATCCTTACTTTTTTCGAAGTCCTGACAGTGGCCGCCTTGTGTTATTTTGCCAAGGCCCAAGCCCAGGTCGTCATTTTAGAAACGGGTTTGGGTGGCCGTTTGGATGCGACCAATGCGGTGGATTCTTTAATTTCTGTTATTACTCCGGTAAGTTTGGACCATACCCGGATATTAGGCGCTGATTTAAGCAAAATAGCGTCGGAGAAAGCGGGTATTATTAAAAATTCCAACCAGAAGGCCGTGATTGCCCCGCAGGAAAAAGAAGCCATGGATGTTGTGCTTGCCCGCTGTAAGGAGTTTGGAGTTGAGCCGGTGCTTGTGCGTCCGGATAAATATGGAGATTTAAAGATCGGGCTTAAGGGCAAGCATCAAATGATAAACGCTGCCACGGCCATTGAAGCGGCCACACTTTTAAAAACAATGAGGTTTAAAATCAGCGATGAAGCGATAAGGGAAGGATTAAAGAATGTCCTCTGGCCCGGCCGTTTTGAATTATTGCGCTCTGGTCCGGATGTTATCGTTGATTGCGCGCATAATGGGGCTTCCGCCCAAGCATTGGCAAAGACCTTGATGGAGGAGTATCCTCACAGGCGAGTGATTTTAGTGATAGGCGTTTCTCAAGATAAAGATGTGGGGGCCATTTGCAATGTCTTAAAAGATAAGGTGGCACACATTTTCTTGACCAAGGCCCGTCATCCCCGGGCGCACTCTTTTAAGGAAGCAGAGGGGAAGGATTATTTTGGCGGCAAACCTTTTGAAATCATAGAGAGCTTGGATGAAGCGTTAAAGAAGGCTTTGCAGATCGCAGGGCCACAAGATGTGGTTTTAGTGACGGGCTCAATTTTTGTAGTGGCAGAGGCTAGGGACTGTTTAGGTGCGCATTATAAGGGATAAATTTATTCTTT
>CAZABZ010000086.1:0-3292 GCA_964483535.1 uncultured Planctomycetales bacterium
ATATTTGAGGGTTGTCAAATTAGGCAGGTCTAATGAAAAATATATAACATATTGCAATGTATATATTTATGACAAGTCTGAAAAATATTGAATTTCTTTATAAAATTAATCCCTTACCCCGCCGCCTCTCCTAAAAAAAGACCTTTAACAATATGTTTCTGCATGGCCAGATATATCAAAATAATGGGTATCGCGGCCATCGTCAGGCCTGCCATCAGGACCGGATAGTCCGTGCTATTGGCGCCCTGAAAGACCATGAGCCCTCTTTGTAAAGGCATCAATTGAGAATCCCCTAAAAGCAAGGTAGCCAGGATGTACTCGTTCCACACATTTAGTGAATTAAAAATAACGACAACCGCAATAGCCGGACGTGCCAAAGGCAGGGCCACATGCCACCAAATGCCTATTTTGCCGCAGCCGTCAATCCGAGCGGCATCTTCCAAATCACGGGGCATTTTATCAAAGAATGTTTTCAACAATAAAATACTCATCGAAAGACCAACATTGATCATGCACAAAATATAACCAAACCGGGTATTGACCAAATGCAGTTTATTCATCAAAACAAACAAAGCCACGAAGGAACCCGGTAAGGGGACCATCATGGCCGCCATGAACATATAAAAAATGATATTTTTGCCTGGAAATTTTAAACGCGAAAAAGCAAAAGCGGCCAAAGACGCAATAAGGACAATGCCTGTAACAACACACACCGTATAAATAACGCTATTTAAAAAATAAACAGCGAAATTCCCCTTTGTCCACGCGATGGCAAAATTGCCCAGATTCAAATGATGGGGAATAAACGCCTTGTCGAGAAAAACAGTTTCATTGGTCATGAAGGCACAACGCACCATCCAGAATATCGGGAATAAACACGTGAACGCGACACCCATCAAAAAAACATGGATGAGCGTTGATTGGGTCATGCCCCAAAAAATATACTTGTTTGTCTTCATACCTGCTTTACCCTGTCGGACAACTTTTTCATAATAAAAGAAACACATACAAGGACTACCCCAAAAATCACCGCCTGTGCGCACGCGTAACCGAAACGATTGGTAACGGTCATCGACGATAAGATACGAATCACCGGCACATCCGTATGATTGACCAGCCCTTCATTGACCATGGAAAGGACCAAAATAAAGACCTGCATAGACCCCAGGATCGTCAGGACCATCACAACCAAAATCACCGGCAGCATCATGGGGATGGTGACATTCGTAAAAATCTTCCAAGCGCCGGCACCGTCAACACGGGCGGCATCGTAAAGCTGTTTATCTATCGTCTGCAGCCCCGCTAACAGCATGAGAAACCCCCAGCCGAACCCTTTCCAGCTGTGCACGATGGCAATGGTCGTCAACGCTGTTTTGGGGTCCCCCAGCCAATTGTGAACAAGCTGGGGAAATCCTGAAGTAAATAAGAGATGATTTAAAAACCCGATATGCGCTCCGTTTTGCATTTCAGGATTCAAAATCCAGTTCCAGAGAAGCCCGACTACAACCTCTGAAAGCACCGGCGGGATAAAAAAAACAATGCTGTAAAAGCGTTTCATGCGTATCTGACGGTCACAGGCCAACGCCAGCGCAAAAGCCAAAGCGTTCTGGAATGTCAGGGCGATGAGCGTGATATACCCGGCATGCCCCACGGAATCCCACCAAAGATTGTCCCCTACTAATTCCTTATAATTCCGCAAGCCGATAAAATGCATCGGCCCGATCCCATGCCACTCATGAAAAGACAAAAAAACCATGTTCAGGAAAGGATAAATATAAAAAACGCAAAAGATGACAAAAGCAGGAAGAACAAAAAAGAAATTCTGTAAATTGTCCTTAACAATTGCCGCGGCTTTGGCTTTTTGGTCCATGCTGTTTAATTCCTTTTGGCCATCAGACGGTCTTTGACCGTCTGGACATCCCGGACCACCTCTAACGGGGTTTTCTCGCCGATAATGATGGCCTGAATCCCTTTATCAAAAACGTCAATCACCAACGGATCTTCATTCACCGGCCATACGGTCGGATGTGTCGATTGGTCCATCCCCTTGGAGAATTTTCCTAAAATCGGAGGCACGACCCTTAGCGCTTCTTTAAGAGCTTCTTTATTGGAAGGCAAATTATTGGTTTGACGGGCGAACAACACTTGCTGTTTTTGGGCTGTCAACCATTTCAAAAAGGCGATGGCTTCATCTTTATTCGGTGAACCGGTATTAACCACAAAAGAAGAACCAGCCCCTCCCCAAATTTTTAGCGGATACGCCGTGCTGACGGGCGGCGGAAGCATAACCCCATAATCCAAGTTCGGATTCATGTCATGGTAGACATTGACGCACCAAGAACCGTTAAAAGCAAAAGCCGCGCGATCCAGGGCAAAATCCTGCTCAGCGTATTTATTGCCCTTGGTCACAATTCCGTCGATAAGAACACCCTTATCGCGCAAATCGGCAAAAACACTTAAAACCTTGATCCAGTCAGGGTCCGTATATTTGACTTGCCCGCGGTAGGTCGCAAAAATCTTCTCCGGCCCCATAATATTAAAAGCATAATTGGAAGCAAAACAATCCACCAACCACAACTCGCCCCAACCGGAAACAAAGGGTGTAATGCCCACACGATTGAGAATCTGGGCGTCCTTGATAAATTCATCATATGTCCGGGGAGGCGTAGCAATACCCGCTTTGGCCAACAGTTTTTTATTATAAAGCATCTGCTCGTCAGTCACATCAATGGGAACGCCGTAAATGCCGGCCTTGACCCCATAAATATTCCCCTCCTCAAAACGCTTGTCCGCCAGAGCCTTGTCAAACAAACTATTCGCCCATGCCCCGTCGTCGGCATTCATGTCACGGGTAAGATCAGTGACCAATCCTGCTTTGATAAAATCCGCTACGATGGATTTTGTATTGAGGATGCCGTAAATATCCGGAAGGACATTGGCCTGCGCCGCGGCGATGATCATCTGGGAATAAGAATCTGAGGGAGCGAATAACCGAACATCGACTTCAATTCCGGTTTCTTTCTGATACTCTTGGGCAAGTTTTAAAAAAGTATCATTACAATCGGTCATCCAGTGCCAGAGGAGAATTTTATGACTTGGGCGTGAAGGGTTGGAACATCCGGCAAAAACAAACAACATTAAACAACAACATAACGCACCTAATTTGCGCATCCGGTCTCCCCATTTATACTCCCAAGAGGGCCCTTAGAGTAATTCTGGAAGTGTCCATAATACCGTTTGATTTGGTGGAGAGCTTGTCGTATTCATTACTAAACACAGTATATTGTTCTTC
>CAZABZ010000086.1:3392-5349 GCA_964483535.1 uncultured Planctomycetales bacterium
CTTGGCCTATTAAGAGGCAGGGACCTGATGCTTCGTGAGATCTCAGGAAACCAGTTGGCCAACAGTGAATATGTGCCATAAGTATCTACCAGGCTTTTTGCGCTGTACTGGTCCCCTGTCCTAAAATCTCCTATGGCAATATCTGAACTTGTTGTTTTAATAAAGGCGCTGAGATTGTCATAGAATTCGACATCCTCATCAACATAATCAATATCACCTGGTATTTGTACAATTCTCTCTACCTGAGGATAATTATCAAGCACATGCCCCCAACCGGCAAGCCATGTCTGGCATGAATCAACAGACCAGGTTTGTATGACCTCAAGGGTCTTGTACCTTTCATCCTTTATAAAAGAAGCGGCATCGTTCCTTATGACCGTATCTCTGGGCAACATAACAATTGGCTTGGGATCAATTTCCTTACACCTGTCAATGGTCCACCAAAAATACCATTCACACTTTTTATTATTCTCATACCCCATATAGGGAAAAATAATAATCGGTTTTGAATTGATGCTTTTATTAAGTTGTTTTACCATGTCTTTTCTCAATTCTACTATTGTCCTTTCCCACGTCTTGCTTCCAACTGCCTACGAACATCATATGCCTTATCTTCTGAAATGTCAAAAGTCATAATGATGAAAATAGCAACGATAGAGGTCACAATCGGAATGCCGATATCACAGAGCCTCATATACAATAAAGCTTTAACTGTTTGGTTGGCGCCAAGCGCAACATTAAAGCCGGTCCAAACAAGAAGGATCCCGGAAAGGACCGATGCCCCAGCCATTCCTAGTTTTTGTATCCACCAGTAAATACCGCTAAACATGCCTTCCCTGCGCGTGCCGGTTTGCAGCTCATCCAAATCACAAACATCGGCGACCATGGAAGGGACCATGGTAAAGAGCGCTCCCAAGTGAAACGCCAAGAAGGGAGCTGCGATCAGCAACAGATAGGGCTGATGAGGATTATACCCTACCCATTTCAAGGCATACCCGATGATCGCAATGGACATGGTGATCAAAAAGGTTTTTCGTTTTCCGAGCTTTGTGGAGATCCAAGTGGTTAAGGAGATAGCGCAGAACGTACAAACAGAACTGAACATTCCAAAAAAACCAAGCAATGTGCCGCCTTTTCCCCAATCGCCGCCATAAACATAGTAGACAATAACATACAGCGTGAAGGCGGAAGCGAGCATGAATCCGTTAAAGATCAAGAATGTTACTCCGCAAAGCTTAACGAACGGAAGACATCTAAAAGACGTTGCGCAATTGTTCAAGAGGTCTTTTATTATATTCAAATAACCCTTTTTTCTTTCAGGCCTGGGCAGGTTGCCGAAATGCTCTTTGTTGAAAATAGCCGGAAGAATGCCCCCAACAACGATAAAAATGCCAACGATGATGGCAAGCGACCTCGCCCCCTGAACAATATCGGTAAACATATTCTTGTTATTCATGATGCTGAAGAACCATGGAGCGATGAGCCATGCGATTTGAGCGAAAAAATTACTAAACCCCTGCAGCCGGGTCCGCTCATGATAATCGGGTGTCATTTCATACCCCAACGCGATCCATGGGATCGAATAACAGGCAAACGCAATCACAAAAAGGATCTGGAACACTAAAAAATACCAGAAATAAAAAGTCCCGGTATGCCCCTTATAAAGCTGGAACATCAATACAAAGAAAAGCCCCGAAAAAAGAGCTCCAAAAAATATAAAAGGCCTGCGACGCCCATACCGGGTCCGGGTATTATCTGAACTGTAACCGATAAAGGGATCTGAAAAAGCATCGACAAGACGGGGAATGGCCCCGATGAGACCGACTAAAGCGGGATTCATCCCTAATCCGAGGTTCAAAACAATGACCAGCGAACCGATAGCGGCGGCCTGAAATTGATTAACGAGTGACCCTATACTGTATACGGCTTTTTGAAAAATAGAAATGCGGTCTGCGCT
>CAZABZ010000087.1:0-5291 GCA_964483535.1 uncultured Planctomycetales bacterium
AGGCGGGACATTCAATCCTGCCAATTACACGACAGTCAACTATGTGAACGGATCCTTGACGGTCAATTCAGCCGCTCTGACGATCACAGCCACCGGCCCGTCTATTGCTTATGGTACGGCCTACTCAGGGGGGGGGAGCACCACCAACTTTACATACTCAGGAACGGTTAATGGCGAGAAAGTAACGAGCGTGACCTTGACGCCTAATCCGACTCTGACTACTACAACGCCGGCAGGCACAGGTTATACCGTTACACCATCAGCGCCTACAGGCACGGGCGGATTCAATGCCAATAATTATGACATTACCTATAATACTTATAGCGGAACAGTAGCTGTGGCTGGACCATCATTCACTTCGTATGATCTTCTTCAGACAAATGACAAGGTCAATAAGATTATCTACGAAACGCTGAGTCCTTATCAATTATCGTCTAATACCTACGAGCCATTAGTGTATTTCTACCATCCTTTGACCCCGATCGATGAATCCGCATTCAATGGTATTGTCTTGGACCAAGGGGCCTATGACTTTATCGAAAATTCCCTCGAACTAAAGAAACTTCTCCCAGGCTACTATGGCGGATAACCGCTCGGTTTTCGGGTGGCAGGCCTAAGAATTACTTCATTGTTGTTTGGATTTTCTCAGCTGATATTCCACATAACCAGCCAAAACTTCCTGGATTTTAATGGAGGGTTGGACAACAAAATAACGGCTCATGATGGCATGGCCCATTTCATGGCCCAATATTTCACGGCGGAAATAAAAGGCAGATATATAGATAGAATCATACTCAGGCAAATAAAAAGAAAATCCTGTGCAGGGGAGACCGCCTTTAAATAAGTGATGATAGAATTTTTCTAACTGCTCAAAATCGACAAAGACCTTAATATGCCCCTTTAAACTGTAAACGTGCATATCCAGGACATCGCTGGCGCGGTTAAAAAGGATTTCTATCTTGGAAGCAAGTTCTTTTTCCGTCGAGGAATCATCGATCTTTAAATTAGTCAGCTGCTGGTCGGTATCACTGATCTTTAGCTTCTGGTCAAGAGCATTAAGGTCAACGCCATTTTTATACTCAATGGTAAAATGCTCTCCTTCAATCCGTTTGGCATCGCCAAAACCGTCATCCGCCGCCTGGACATAGACAGCAGGTATAACGACCATCATTAGCAAAAAGGACCAAACTTTATTCATGACAGCTTAAAGGTATCCAAAATTTTCTTTGCTTCCTCTATCGAAGAAGAATTTTTTATTCTTTTAATTTTGTCATTTAATTTTTCAAGGGCCTCATTATAAGAAGACGCAACCTCCTGCAGCTGGTCCCCCTGCCGTAAACGCATGGGTCTTAAATTCCCGTTTCCCAGAGCTCTCAATGTCGCGTTAAGACGATATAAAGGGCCGGCAATTTTATGGGAAACAAAAAGTGTCATAATAATGGTAAAAAAAGACACCACTGCCAGTTCAATCGCGACTGTTTGAAGCATCAAAGGCAAAAGATATTCCGCGGTCGTATGCACCGCAACACGCCCATCCATGATGCCTACAGTGGTTGTGTTGCGGGCCAGCCAATACACAGCCGCGATGACAAATAACGAACCTATGGCGGCAATCAACCAAAACTGCACAATAAATTTGGTCTGGAATTTTTTATCAATATAATAATTCCGACGCTGATAGGGCATAGGAGATTTTAATTGGTTCATTTGAGTGCCTCCTGATTAATTTCTACCTTTGTGGTTTTCTTTAAATATTCAACCCACCGGTCAAGATTGCCGCCTTCCCTGACCTTTTCCTGCATAGCCATCGTCAATAACGATTGCTGCCAGAAATTTTCAACCATTTTGAGAAATTCTTTATTTTTATCCAAGCCTTTTTTCTCAGCATCCAATAAGATCAATTTCTGATTGATCATATTATTCAAAAAAGTTTTCCGGGAAGCAAGCGTGCCCTGTGCCCCATAGCTGGAATCTTTATACGCTTCTTCAAACTCCTGGCGCGTTATCACATAATTCCCTACTTTGGCAACCGCGCCCTCTGACAACGATGGTTGGGAGTTACCACATCCGGCCAAGACCAGCAATGTTAAACACAAGAGCATACGATTCATATAGTCACCCCTTTTATTCGGTTCCCAGGCCCTCTTTTGATCGGGAACTAGCAATGCACTAAAAGAATAATAAAGTATTATACCACATATTCTTTGCAGTAACTTCAATAACCTTAATAAATTCAACTATAGCTATACAGTCCGGGAGATGGTAAGCCAAGAACTCAGGCCCATCATACCTGGGTATAATAGACTTTATTTTAAATGTTTTTATAATATTTTCCAACCAGTTAAAAGAATTTAGCACTTGAATAATATTATTAAAAGTAATAATATATTGTAGTATTATCATATTAGAAAGGAACAGGAATGAAAAAGACTCTTGCTTTTTTTTCCATTTTTTTTACCATTACTATACTTCCTACTTTAGCTTATTCCCAGACACCGCCTTCATCACAAAGCGCGGGGGGGATACAGGCTCAGGAAGAACAACAACAGAAGGAACAACAGCTTGAAAAGCAGATAAAATCTAAAAAGAAAGCCACCCCAGAAGCGGCAGTAACCCCAAACGCCGCATTACCGGAAGAAGGACAGAAAACCTTAGTGAAGGCAATAGATGTAAAAGGGGCAACGCTGATCCCTCAACGGGTGGTCGACAATATAATTAAAAATTATGAGGGCAAAGAGTTGTCTTTAAGGGACATGCAGAAAGTCTGTGACCTCATAACTGATGAATACAGGAAGCGGGGCAGGGTTACCTCAAGAGCATATATGCCTCCGCAGACCATATCCGCGCAGGAGGCCATCCTCGTTATAATAGTTATTGAGGGGAAGGTTGGGACCATAGACGTCAAGGGTAATAAATATTTTAGTTCTCAATTGATCAAAAGAAGATTGGAAGTGAAGCCGGGTGAATATTTTGACTATGCAGCCCTCCAAAGGGCCCTGGTTGAGATAAACGATCATACCGATAGATTTGTTAAAGTAGGGCTTGTCCCCGGGAAAGAACCAGGCACAACGGACCTGATAGTAGAAGTCCAAGACCGCATTCCCCTACACGTTGGATTAGAAAACGATGACTTCGGTTCAAAGTATATGCACTATTTAAGAAATACCTTCACCGCGCAGGACAATAATCTTACCGGCCTGGATGACAAGCTATTCTTTCAATACCAGAGAAGCTTGGGCCAGTATTACAGTTCCCCTTATGTAAGTTATACAGCGCCCATCAACAACAAGTTTGATGCCGGAGCATATTGGCTATGGAGCGATACGAAACTAGGGAAAGAATACAAATCCCTTGATATAAAAGGCAAAACCAGCATAGGCGGGCCGTTTTTTAATTACGAAGCTATCAACGCAGATGCCGTTAATCTCAAGTTAACCGGCGGATTTGATTATAAGCGTGTCACTAACTACGAAAACGGTGAAGTCATATCAAGAGATGAGGACAGGGTCTTAAAGGGAGGGATTAATCTTGATACGACGGATAAGTTCGGCAGGACCGTATTTACCTTGGAAGAAGATGTTGGAATGACGGGGGGCGGCCTATATGACAAAGATCCGCTTGCCACAGAACCTGGTGCAGGTGCCAAGTTCCAGAAATTGAGCGGTTATTTATACAGGCTTCAACCGATGCCTTTCTCTTCTGATATCTTATGGAAGAACGCGTTTCAATATACTAACTATAATTTGCTGTCTGTGGAACAAATGCAGTTAGGTGGGATCTCCAACGTTAGAGGTTATGACCCCGCGTCATATGCCGGCGATAGCGGAGTAACCAGCAGCCTTGACTGGTCGTTTCCTCTTTATTGCTTGCCGAAAGATACCATTGTTCCGCATTCAAAAAGTACTTTCTATGATGCAACAAGACTCGTCATATTTTATGATGTGGGGCATGCCAGCTTACATTCTCCGACAGGAGACGGTAAACCAAGTGAAACGTTACAAAGCTTGGGATATGGCATAAGGTTTAACTTGCTAGAAAATTTCTCCGCAAGAGTCGAGGTTGCTTATCCTCTTAACCCTGAAGGGGAGTCCAGTCATGCGCACTTATACTGGGATTTTGCTAAAAAATGGTAAAAAATTCTGAAGATTGAATTTCTCCTCGATTTTGGTTTTAACAACACCTTCCTTATTGCGAAATTCCAAGAGGGGGCATCCCAAGATTGACAATACTCGTCGAATATGTTATAAGAAGGATTCGTTTGCAGCAAAAGAGAAGGTATTTTTTCAGTCAAGGGATCTTCGTTTTTTAGAAAATAATGAAGTTGCGAAGATTGCTTGGGTACTGCTTAAGATCCATCACAGGAGAGGACATGCATATGGCTTATCAGCCGCTCGAAGAATTATTGCCTAAGGCAAGTAACAGTGTTTATCGTTTGGTACGCTTGGCTTCCATGCGCGCCACCGAGTTGGCTACAACGGGTGTCAAATTAGTAGAGGCGCCTATCGATCAAAAATTAGCGACGACAGCATTGGATGAAATCCAAGCAGGCAAGGTCGTTGAAAAAGGCGGGGACATCTTTACTGATTATAAAGAAGGAAGAATTAAAAAGCATGTCAAATCCTAAACCCACACAGGTCGTTTTAGGCGTTTGCGGCAGCATTGCGGCATACAAGGCGGGGGACATCATCCGCCGGCTGAAAGATAATCATTGCGAAGTGACCGTGATTATGACCAAGGGCGCCACCCAATTCATCACTCCTTTGACGCTGTCTTCTTTGTCCGGGAAAAATGTTTATAGCGACATGTTTGATAAGGATTACGGGCACATGGCGCATATTGAGTTGGCAAAAAGCACGGACATTGTTCTTATCGCGCCAGCGACGGCCAATGTCATAGGGAAATTGGCAAGCGGCATAGCTGATGATCTGCTGACCACCTTCGTGATGACCAGTCGCGTCCCGGTTTTCATAGCACCGGCGATGAATGACGCCATGTATGCCAATGAGATCGTTAGGGACAATTGTGCCAAACTTAAAAAGCACGGGTTTAAATTTATTGAACCTGTGGAAGGCAAATTAGCTTGCGGCGTTGTCGGCGTCGGCCACCTGGCGGAAGTCGATCATATCGTAAAAACTATTTTAAATGGATAATCTTTAAGAGCGGAACAAAGTCCTGAGGCGTAAGCCTGGAACATTAGGGAAGGAACGGACCCGTAGCTCAGTTGGTTAGAGCGTTTCCTTGACATGGAAAAGGTCACAAGTTCGAGTCTTGTCGGGTCCACCAGATTTTTA
>CAZABZ010000088.1:0-1257 GCA_964483535.1 uncultured Planctomycetales bacterium
TTTTGCGGATGGTACCCAAATTGCATTCAAAGTATCCATTTTGACGCCTCCTTTGGTTTTTCCTCTTTGTTAAATACGTGCTTATATGCCGTTATTCTATCACTTTTCAACAGCCTTTCCTAAAACATTTTACTAATCTTTTCCACCAAATAATCATCTTTCTTATGAAGTCTCTACAATGATACCGTTAAAAAATTTCATATTGATTATTCTTTCGAAATATCCGCTCGGTTAACTCCAATACATTGTCAACACTGAAAGGAACAGGAGTATTGCTCAATATAAAACTCTTAGGCCCCAAAGGCTTCCAACGTTCCGCGTTGATCCCGGGTTGATCGCGTAAGAATAACGAAATAACACTAATCCCAACCCCCGCGGCCACATGGACCGGGCCGGAATCATTGGAAATCAATAGACGCGCTCGACGAAGAAGACCCACCATCTGGGCCAGCGATGTTTTTCCTGTTAAATCCAAAAACTGAGATTGCTTATGTGTTTGCCGCAAAATTGCCGCGGACACAGGCACTGTCTTCTCAGAGCCAATCAAAACAATTTTCAAGGCGTAGCGCTCTGCCAGGCTGTCCATCAACCGGGCGAAATTTTCAGGCGGCCAACACTTAGCAATATCAGAAGACCCTGGATGAATGACGATGATTTCATTGGATTTTAAACCATTTTCCCGCATCCATTGCGCGCTCCAATCTTCCGCTTCTTTTTGCGATGGCACAAAAACATCCAAATTCTTTGCCTCAATACCAATGGCCTTTAAAACTTCCAGACAATACTGGGCCTCATGTTTTGTCCCCTGAGGCCGCACATCTTTTAAAGGATGATTAAGTAAAAAACCGAACTTATTATTCTTGTACCCCAAACGGTAAGGTATGCCCGCCATATAACAGGCCAAATTATACCGGCGCTTGGTATGAAAGATAATAGCAAGATCAAATCTTTTTGAACGGATCTCACGGACTAATCGCAAAAACCCAAATGGATTTTTATGCCGGCCTTGGCGGTCATCCACTAAAATTTCATCCACATAAGGATTGCCTTTGACCAAGTCATAGGTCGCCGGCGCGATGAGGACACTGATGCGGGAAACCGGATAGGCCCGACATATGGCCTTGATCGCCGGAGTTGTCAACACCACATCCCCGATACGGTCTGTGCGCACAATCAAAATATTTTTAAAAGACGTCGGTGTTTTCATATTGTTTAATAACATTTAACACATCTTCCACTGTGATAAAGGACATGCAA
>CAZABZ010000088.1:1357-5268 GCA_964483535.1 uncultured Planctomycetales bacterium
CGCCCTTGAATGTCCTCAACAATCCCGGCATCTTTAGCGTCTCCCACAAAAACCACCTTTTTCGTGGCTGACAAATAATCCGCCACAGCCGCAAACCCTTGAGAATACCAACGCTTGGCCGAATCCGCGGCCCCGGGAGCTATCACTACAAAATTTTGACCCTGCAAAGCAGGAACTACCGTCTTTTCAAAAAACTGCTCATCTTCTTTTGTCGTAAGAACAGCGTACTGCTTGGGTGAGGTGGTATCAAAATCATAAGCTTGACTCAAACGATTTAAATGTATGTCCTTCTTGTGCCCCTGAATGGTTTTAAAAAATATTAACGGCGTGGCATACCGGGGCCTTAAGAAAAAAGCCAACGCGGTCCGCCTAAGGTCCACGACGCAATCATAATGCTCCTGGCATAGATCTAAAACCCATGCCCATTTTTGCCTTAGGGGGGCTTGTTTATCAAAGGCTTTGACGCGGATCTCAGGGTTGTCCGCAAAGAGTGAAACCGCTTTTGGGCCTGTCACCACATCAATTTTCGCCTGCGGGAAATCCCGTCGTAAAATATCGATGACCGGGCATGTAAGGACCACATCCCCGATATTCGTCTGGCTGACGACCAAAATACGCTTAGGCCCGGATTTTTTTAAAAGCTTGGCACACATCATCCACCGTCACAGATTGCATACACACATTATTAGCACACTCCAAAAGATAACAAGGGGCTTTATTGCACCCGACATCTTTAAAAAGAATATATGCACGGCCACTGCCACGGGGGCCGGTGATTGAAGGCACGGTAGGGCCAAAAATACCGATCACATCCGTGCCCACGCTATGCGCTAAATGCAAAGGCCCGGAATCATTGGAAATCACGGCCACTGCCCGCTTGTAAAGCGCCAGCGATTCTCCCAAGGTGGTCTCACCTGCCAAAACCACAGCTCTTATACCAGCGGCTTGAGCAATGCGTTGGCAATTCTCCCTGTCTTTATCCGCTCCGGGGAGAACAATTCTTAAACCAAATTCCTGATCTAAGCGTTTGGCCAAACGCGCAAAAGAATCGGCGCTCCAGCGCTTAAGGTCCCAATTCCCGCCGGTATTTAACACCACATAACTTTCAGTCGGGCCTATGCCTGCCTTGCTTAATTTAGCATCAAGGGCTTGTATATCATCTGCCTTCAAACTCAGTTCGCATAAACGGTCCTGGACCTTAATGCCGTAGCCTTCCAAGACTTTTAAATAATAATCACAACGATGAATGTCCTGTGCTTCCATTGGGACGGGATGGGTCAATAAACCTTTGGCTTTACAATAACCAATACGTAAAGGGATCCCTGCCAGATAAACCAATAAGCCACGAGTCACAGAACGGTGCAGTAAAAAAGCAGCGTCGAATTTTTCTTTTTTCAAATATCGGACCAATCCCCATTTAGCCCAAGGGAAACGGTGTTGGCCTCGTTCATCATAAATAATTATTTTGTCCACATAGGGACAATACCGCAGGACTTCTTTGACCCTGGGCGCGCATAAACAGGATAGACGCGCCTGCGGATACGCTTTTTTAAGCGCCTTAAAAACGGGAATAGAAAAAACCGCATCCCCAAGCCAGTTGATATTAACGACGAGAATACTTTTCATAAACCCCAAGTGTTTCTTGAAGCATTTGCCGTGCGGAAAAATGTTGTTCTATATTTAATCGTGCCTGTTGTGCCATGACTTTAGATTGTTGAGGAGCTCTAAGGACCTCTATAATCCGGTCGGCCAAAGCCTTTGGATCATTGACAGCAACTAAATAACCGCTCTTGCCGTCTTCAATTAAATCAACTAACCCTCCGACCCTGGAAGCCACGACGGGAATGCCGCACGCCTGGGCTTCCATGACGGAGAGCCCTAATCCTTCCATTAAAGAAGGCATGACAAAAACATCAAAGGCACACAAAAGGTCCTGCGTTTGATTAACGGTGCTTTTAAAATGGACGCAAGCATTCAGACCTAAGTCCTGGGTCAATTTCTTTAAAGCAACTTCTTGGAGGCCTTGGCCCGCAATCAGCAAATTTGCCGAAGGGATTTCCTTAAGAATAAGCGGCATGGCCTTGATCAAAACATCGATCCCTTTAACATCTGATAATCGCGCGATAATGCCTATAAGCGGCTTATCTCCTATGTCCGTTTTTTGACGCGCCTCGCGGCGCATTTGCTCATTGGTCATCACAAAACGGTCCAAATCAATGCCATTGGCGATCAAATGAATCTTGTTTTGGGGAACTCCAAAATCCGCGCTTAAATGATGGGCTACCGGTTTGCTGATGGCAATGACTGCCTCGCCCCAACAAGGGAACATTTTCCTAAACCAACGCGGCCTGAAAAAACCGTGGCAGGTCGTGACCACCTTGACACCGGTCGCGCGGCTTAAAAAACCCCCAAGCACCTGAGTGACCCGCGTCTGAGCATGGATAATGTCAATCCCCTCTTTTTGTATCAATTTCTTGAGTGTCCCAAAATTTAACCACAACTTCGGAGAAACTTCTGATTTTGTGCGTATATTGATCTGGACATGCCGTATCCCTGCCGACTCCAGACGCGGCACACAATTTCCACCGCTGGAAACCACCCATACTTTATGCCCTGATTTGACTAAAGCTTCCCCTAAGGTCAAAACATAACTGGTAATGCCGCCGGTATTAAAATGTGTTGTTAGAAAAAGGATGTTCATTTTATAAATTGGAGGACCTTTCGGGCCACTTCTTCGGGTAAAATATCGTTCATGCATGCATGGGTTTTGATTTTACAAATGCCCGAATAACAAGGCGAGCATTTCATGGGCTTATGTAAAACCACGCTTTTGTCCGCCGGCGGCATATGACGCTTGGCATCCGTAGGCCCAAAAAAAGCAATGATGGGCACCCGCATGGCGGCGGCCACATGCAACGGCGCTGAATCCGGTGAAATATACACCCGGCAACATTTAATTAAAGCGGCCAACTGCAGGATGCTTGTTTTTCCGATGAAACTCGCAGGTTTGACGCGGGCCATGGCAATTAATTTCCTGCCCAAAGCCCTGTCTTTGTTCTCTCCGGTCAAAACCACCCGGATATTTTTAGCCCCTAAAATATCGCATAATTTAGCCATGTATTCCAAAGGCCAATTTTTAGTAGGCCATTTTGAGGAAGCTGATATGTTTAACCCCACAAAAACTTGAGGACCGCTTAACCATTCGCTGTCCAACAATTCCTGAGCATAAGCATCATCTTTAGGTGAAGGGCCCAATTCCAGCCTGCAATCCGGGCCATAATCAATACCCAACATCTTCAGCACACGGAATTGATGTTCCACCGGCGGAATATTACGGACATTATTTTTAACTTTCTTCGACAATAAAAAAGAAAATTTGCCGTTATCATAACCGTACGATTCCTTAGGCATTGCCAAAAAAGACAATAAATGGCTCACACGGTTATTTTGCAAATCCACCACTTTATCAAAATGATAGCGGCGCAATTCCCTGCTCTTATACAAAAGGTCTTTAAAACTTTTAGCTTGGGCATCAAACACAATCGCCTCATTGATATACCCACAACTCTCTACAATGGCGCCGGCCTGCGGCGAAGTTAAGCAATAAATCTGCGCGTTGGGAAATTTATGACGAATGGCTTTAAATGCCGCGGTCGACAATACAACATCCCCCACAGCCGTCATTTTAATGATCAGGACCTTTGTCGCGAGCATAAGCTCTTTATAAACAGCGACGGTGGCATCTGCCATATGCGCCAGGGTATAACGCGCGTCTATTTTCTTTTTTGCTTCAACGACAAAACCGGCGCTAAGCCCGGGGTTATTTAATATACGCAGCACAGCATCCGACATGGCTTCAATTTCTTTAGGCAGCACTAAAAGCCCTGTTTTCTCATGCTCGATAATTTCAC
>CAZABZ010000089.1:0-5239 GCA_964483535.1 uncultured Planctomycetales bacterium
CCAACATTGCGCGTAAAAGAACTCATTAATAACTCTCTTGTATGCGCTGACAGCTGCTTCTTTTTTCCCGGCATTTTGGTAGGCTTCACCTAAAATAAACAAGGCCGTGCCAACATCGTTGAGCGCCCAATAGCTGAATGTTTTCTCTTTGGACTCCCATGGATATTCTTTCAATGATGCCTGCATTTCCTTGGCTTTGCCGGCATATAATTGCACCGTTTTGTTAACATAGGCTTCAACGGCTTTAAGATCATTCGCCGCCAGTCCTGCCCATGCCTTCTGTACTAATACGCTTGAAGTATAATCACCAAAGTCCAAATTGACACCGGCCGCCATCATGTCCAGTTTTTCTTTAGCGGCTTCCGCGGGTTTCCAAAACCAACCTTTGGTGTCCCAAGTCTGGCCAAAAGAATAATCTTTAATTAATTTGTTAAAAGATTCTTTAGCTTCATCTTTCATGTTTGCAGCAAGATACGCCTCTCCTTGAATGTAATAACTGGTAGCCACATCATTCAGGGCCCAATATTTGAATATCGCATCATTGGATCCGGAAGCATAATCTTTCAAACCGGCCTGCATCTTGCCGGCCTGCGCGGCATAAAGCGAGATGCATTTATTAGTGTAGGCCAACACAGACTCAATATCATTTTGAGACAATGCTGCCCACGCTTTGGTGACCAGTGTTGTGGAGCGGTAATCACCGAAATTAATCGGAGCTTTAACCCCCACAGGCGCAGCCGCAGATGTTTGGGCAGCATCTCCCGGAGGCACCGGCATCGGCTGAGACTCTGAAGCCATTTTAGCGGCGCTGACAGCGCCCTGGTCATCCGCGAAAACATCCATCGCGCAACAACCAAATGTTGCAATAATTAATAACCCTAACCATTTTTTCATTCCACTCCTCCTATGTTGGTTCTTCATACGTGACTTAATTTTAAGGATTCCAAAGTTCTTTATAAGTATAATACACTTTCCGGGGTTCGCGCAAGTACGGACTTTGGCTGCCGTCTCCCTGGCCCATGATGCCAAACCACTCCTCAAAATAATACCCCCCCGGGAAAGGCCCAACCACATCCGCCTTGGTATCATGAATAGAAGGCGAATAATCCTTCCACCATTCATCCAGCCATTCAAAAGCCATGCCACCGACGGAATTTCCGGCCCCTTCTTGGTAACCGGCGCTGTTATAAAAAATATCCAGCCAATTGCCCTTATGATAATCGGCCTGGGCCTGCTGGGCCTGCTGATAGCTCATGCTCACGCCACCCCAAGCCGGGGCCCCGTATTCCGTGATAAAAGCCGGCTTACCCACCAAATCGGCGACATCCTCCCAGAAAGAACCAAATCCATAATCTCCCCGGTAGACATTGGCCCCAAAAGCATCCACATCCGGAGCATCTTTACCAAATTTCTCCAGAAATAAAATATCACCGTTACAGATCGCCACCGGATGGTTGGGATCAATCGATTTAATCATTTTGGCCACTTCATTAACAAATTTATAATAAGCATCCGGTTTCTTATTCGCGTTGGAAGCAACGCCGTAATTATTTTCATTCCCTAAAATCCACATCAATATGTATGGCTCATCCTTAAATTCATTGACCATTTGACGAACATACTCCATCATGTTCTTCTGCTGCACGGGATTTTCGTAATCCGTACCCTCTGACCAACGGGCCCCGGAACCGATCGCGTATTTACCTAAAAAATTACTCATCGCAACCTTAAACCCGTACTCCCGATACATTTTTTCTAAAAACGCCTTGTCGGATTTCATGTAGGACTGGTAGTACACGCGCAACGTATTGACCCCCATGTCCTTCATCAATTTAAAATCACCCACCACAGGCTCATCGGGATGCCGTTTGTTATCACCATATTTATCCACCCATGCCCCATATGGCGCGCTAATGACGCCGTCATGATTATCATCTTCCTGCATCCAGTCAACCATGGTGCCGTCATCCGGACTTTGACCGACCTTGGTCGGCATATAACTCATGCCCTTAATAAGAAAAGGCTTATTGTCCACCAACAATTGCCAGTGCCCGCTTTCATATTTGACAAAACGCACTTGACCCTTCCCGGAATAAAAAACCGGGTTTCCTAAAGGCATCTCGGAAGGCTGCATGTTTAATTTTTGTTTGACAACTTCTAACATGCTTAACTTTCGAATAATGCCGGGCTTAGTCAAGACCACAAAATGAGAAGGATCGTCAGGATTAAGGATGCGTATCTTGCCCCCTTTAAATTCCATGTGCAACTCGGGATGAATACGGATTAAATATTGGATCTTATACACCGCGGCCTGGGCCGGATACCACGGGGTCTGCCAATATGTCCAGGCGATCGTCGACGGGAAATTTACTATAAGAGAATGATAGGCCTTGATCGCTTGAGGCAGCATCCCGGCCTTTTCAAAAATTTCACCTATATAAAATAATCGTACTCCCCAGGATTCGGGCGCTGAGGCCCACTTATAAAAAGCGGCTTGCAAGTCTGTTGTGTTAACCAAATCCCAATGACTGGCTTGCAGACGTCCCTCTTTTAAAGCTTTTTTACGCCCAGGGTCTTTATAAACATCCGCTATATTAGGATAAATGCCTTCGCCCAACGCTGCCGCTAAACCCGCCTGGTCAGTGATCTGATAATGATAATTCTTAGTGCCCACGTTGAGGAATTTGCCGTATTTAGTCCAATCAACAACTTCTTCTGTGCCCGGAAATTTCAGCGTGGGAATAGTTTTAGGGGCCTTTTTTACAGGGGCCGCGCTTAAGGGGTTTTCACCTTTCATGACATCAATACTGTCCTGGGATTTTTCCGCTATCGACCAATAACCACCGCGGCTGGGATCGAAACTCTGGGACCAAGGATATTGGGCAATAATATTTTTAAACTCTTGGGTCGCTTCGTCATTTTTCCCTTGATGCATCAAAGCCTCGGCCCTGATAAATAAAGCGGTCGCCACATCGGACATGATCTTGTAATCACCGACCTTGGTACGAAGAGGGAAATTAGTCAGTTGAGAAGCTAAAACCTTGGCCTTATCTCCATAATTCTTTAGTATTTCGTCCACTAAAGCAGAAAGGGCCTTTAGGTCTCCGTCTTTTGAAGCTTCCCATGATAAACGCACGATTTCGGATGAACTACGAGTTGGCTGTGCCTGTAGAGAGGGCACTCCCAGGAATAATAAAGTAATAAAAATGAGGATTTTAGTGATATTTTTCTGCATGAACAAGTATACCATAATAACGGGTGACGCTGCCATCGTCAGGACCGGACATAAGCAAAAAATCTAACACAGACAACAGGGTTGGTCAAATGAAAAAAGTGTTCATGGCCCTTTACCCAAGAGTTACTTTGATGAGAGCATCTTTGGTGATGGATGTTCTTGGAATACAGACTTTGTCTTGGGTTAATTGCTCCAAAGCAGACGGTTTCCCGTCTATTAAAATTTCCTTGATCCTATACTTCCCGGCATCTAATTTTTGGGGGTTATGATATTCAACGGTCAGGCGCTTGCCCGCAAATTGACAGGACACAGAGGCGATCCCCTTTTTATTAAATTCCTCTTTGACCAATTGAGGGGCCAGCATTAAATTACCGCGAGATCCACGCACGCCAAAGACATGGAGCAATTGAGTTAAAACCAACCAGCTGGCTGAACCGGTTAAATAAGGATACATGCCCCTACCTTCTGAATCAAAATATTCCGGGATACCCGGATAAATTTTACTGTGATGCCCATCGCTAGCCATGCGATAAATGGATTGCAATACTTGATGACCCGCCCGGGCAAACCCCCGCTGGTAAAGCGCCGCGGCGTACATGACATTCATATGGCTGAAAAAAGCACCGTTTTCTTTAGTGCCGTAAGCAAATCCAAAAGCCCGGCCCAAATCCAGATAATGATTTACCCCAAAATCCGTATTCAGGCGATAGCCGCCTAATGCCTTGTCTTTTAGAAATTGATCGACGCTGATAATGAGTCCGCCGACTTCCTCGTTAGTGGCCATGCCGCTCATGATAGAAAATACTTGACCCGTCAAGGTCATGCGCACCCGTTGGTCTTTAAAGCCTTCCACGCGTTGGGCCTTATTGTCATAATAACCATTAAACCACTCATAGGTCTTGGCGCCTTTTTTAAATTGAATTTTTTCCTGACGGCGGATATGCGCGAATATCCAATGGCCCTTGGTCCGCAAATCGCGCGCCACGTCTTTGACAGAAAGCTCCACAGTCTCCCCGCTCAAAGCCGGCTGAACGCTGTGAAAATATTTACCGAAAAGATGGTCATGTTTGGCTTGATGGTCATCGTAATCGACTTTTTCACTCAAAGTATCCAATAAAATCAAAAGTTCGCGGTTCACGCGTATTATATCGGTCCCTTTGATGGCGGCCATATCTTCAAGAAGATCGGCAAGGCCCAATAAATTCCCGCCATAAAACGAAGTAAAGGCCACTGACTCTCCCTTAACAGACGCCATGTCCAGGCCATCGTTCCAATCAGCGCTTTCCAAACGGATGATATTGTGTTCCCCGACGTTAAAAAATTGGGTCAAGTGCTGCACCAACAGGTGTTCAAGGACAGTCCCTTCATACACATGCCCTTTTTTGTCTAACAATTTATTCCCGTACCGGCTGACCCAGCCTATGTCTTTGTCATGTGTGCGTGATAATTGGGGGTCCCTGAAATAATTCTGCTTATGCAGCAAGATATCAAAATCACCGCTCTGGTCGATATAAAGCCGCAAAGTCAAAAAAGGCCACGCCCCATGGTCCATCCACACGCGGGTGATGGCGTTGCGGTCCGCCAAAAACTCGCCGGGCGCAGAGCCAATGATGGTGGCGTTGCTGCCGTCGATACGAATACCCGCGCAGTTATTGATCAGGTCCTGGCGCACCAGATGGGGCTCAATGAGGATCAGCGACAACAGGTCCTGCCAAATATCTCTCCATCCTCTGCCGCCCTTGCCATAATCATGATCAGGTAAAAACGAACATCCGAAAATGCGGCGTAGCACCGGCTGCAGGGTGACCCAACGCGTCCAGGAATTAAAATTCCCATCCCCTGAATTAAAAATAATGGAAGAAATTTTATCAGACCAATATTTTTTATTGGCTTCTAAAGCTTTAGCGAATTTTTCAGCGGAATTAAAACGGCTGAATGTTTCTCTGGTTTTAGCTTCATCCCCTTCGGTCCCTATGGCCACGATATAGGCCTGGCTTGCTCCGG
>CAZABZ010000090.1:0-5211 GCA_964483535.1 uncultured Planctomycetales bacterium
GTAATCCCCACCACCGGCAAAAGCCCCATGACCATGCCGATATTGATCACCACCTGCATGGCCAAAATACTGACGATGCCAACGGCCACCAATTGCCCGAAAGGATCTTTATTGTGCCGGGCAATTTTAAAACCGCAATAAATGATGGTGCCGTAACAATAGACTAAAAAGATCCCTCCTAAAAGGCCCCATTCCTCGCCGATGACGGAAAAAATAAAATCCGTATGCCTCTCGGGTAAAAAATTTAATTGGTTCTGCGTGCCGGAAAGCCACCCCTTGCCTAAAAGTTCACCGGAACCCACCGCGATCTTTGATTGGGTAATCGTATACCCGGCGCCCAAAGGGTCGTGGCTGGGATTAAGAAAGACCAGCAGGCGGTCTTTTTGATACGATTTTAAAACATGCCAAGCCAATGGCAAAGTCAGGCCCAAGATCCCAAGCAGCCCCCAAAAAAACCTAAGTGCTATACCGCTGGCATAAAGCATGACCAGAAAGATGCCCATCACTAAAATAGCGGTCCCCAAATCCGGCTGTTTAAAAATGAGGGCTATCGAAATCCCTATCAATATCAACGGCCAAATCAAATCACCCCAAATTTCACGCAAAGAGCTGGAAAAATCGAAGGACAGTTTTGGACGGCGCTGTGAAAAATAACGGCCTAAAAAAAAGATGACGGCCAGCTTGCTGAATTCAGAAGGCTGAAAACTAAAACCGGCCACTGAAAACCAGCGTGTGGCGCCCAAGGCTTGGCGTCCCATGACCAATACCAAAATCAAAAAAAACACACTGATGCCGTAAACAATATAAGCCACATCAAAAAATTTCCGGTAATCTCCCCTGCTTAATAAAAACATCAACAAAATCCCCAGGAATGCGCAATAAAGCTGATCGTAAAACACGGAAGTGCCCACCACATTATTATTAAAAGAAGCGCTATAAAGGCTCAAAAGTCCGATAGCGATGATCAAAATGGTGTGGATCCAAATCACTCTAGGGATGTTCGATGCGGAAATCATAGATAACACTGTTTATTTTATTTTTCTCCGAATACGTCGGCGGTAAAAACATAAAGGGCTGTATCTGGGTCTTTCCATGCATCCGCAGGCAGTCCCGCCTTCTGGCTGCATAGTTGCGATAAAAATTCCTCCTTGCTCCAGCCGGTTTCATCCGCCACTTGCGGCAGGAATACCCCCTGATGACCGTTGGCATTCACAATCACGCCATGCTTACCCAATTGGATTTCCGAGGCATCTTTAACGCGGCGGGGTTTGGAGAGAACGGAGATTTCAACATCAATATCTTTTAATTCCACTGCCCTCAGAGGAGTAAAACGCGGGTCCTGGGAAGCGGCTGCCACAGCCATATCGCGCACGGTTTCATATAAAGGCTCTTGACCGATGATATTGCCGATACAGCCCCGCAAAGCCCCATGCTTAGTAATAGTGACAAAGGCCCCTTCGATTTCATTAAGCCTCGCATCTTTGATCGTAATGTCCGGGACCTTTCCGGTTTTAACAAAAGTTTCAATGCTGTTGCGGGCAATTTTCAAAAGCTCTTTTTTCTGGGCTACACTTAATGCCCCGATCCCTTCATCTTGGGATTTACTTGTACCCAAAAGCTCACTATAAAAAATCACCGACGAATAGCCCACTACCCTGCTTTTGTCCCCCGAAGTGTCCCCGGAATTAGCATGCTTTAAGACTTCCACGTGTTTAATCCCGCGCAGATGGGCCAGGATCAAAGCAGTGGTCACCGGCACAAATCCGCACATTTCCATTTTACGGCTTATACACCCTTCAAAAAATTTCTTGGGGTCAATCTCCTTAATCGCTTGCAGAGTAAGAGCATCCATGCTGTTGGCCACATCATACGTATAATAATGCGACATATCTGAAGAGATCAAAACCAAGACATCATCACGATGACCTATAAGCTTATCCAAAGCCACGGCCAAATCCCGACAGACTTGAAGGTCAGGATCGCCCATCAGAATAGGCACAATACGCACGCTATCAAAGGTCTTTTGTAAAAATGGCAGTTCGACCTCAATGGAATGCTCGCGCTCGAAGACCTGGGGCAAAAATTGGAACTTTGGATTTTCTTTCAAGAGGGCTTTGGCAAAATCTTCGTCGACAGGGACAATCCCCAACGGTGTTTTAAAACCGCCCTTGGGCCAGACGGAAATACCCTCAAAAGGAAAATAATGACTGGGGCCGATGATCACCACTGTTTTATAATGGTTGCGGGAAATGGCCTTGAAGGTATAAGCGGCCACCGGCCCGGAATACGGATACCCGGCATGAGGAGCAATAGCTATCTCTACCTTGCGGTCAACCGGCACAAAACCGGTCGATCCTTCGAGATTATCAATGAAGTCAGAAAGTTCTTTAGGGTCGGCGCTGTAAAAACCGCCGGCCACATTCGGTTCCTTGATCATGTCTCCCCAAGATTGAGTGGAAAAGACCATAAGCGCCATCAATAATAAAATGATTCGCTTCATAAAATCTTATAAATGCGATTCCCGATCAAAATAAGAATCCAGGCTAAACTTTTTAGTTTGTGCAATATTATATAACAATAATGCCGTTAATAAAAGAGTTCCGCTGTCCATGATGATAACACTCCGCAGTGTTAAATGGACCCATTCGCCAAAGCAACCGCAACTCTCAAGCGGCAGTCCCCGTATCAGTGCCAACCCCACCACCACTATAAAAACACCGAATAAAACCAAAGCTCCTCTTAAGGCCCAAGGGGTCCACAGCCCTAATACCACGAAGACACCGACAAAAAATTCTATCCATGGAAAAACCAGGGCGGTTAAAACCTCAGCCCACGAAGGCAAAAGCTGATAGGCTTGGATCGCATACAAAAAATCCTGATAAGGGCTTAGAAGCTTCCCAAGTCCCGAGACTATGAAAATACTGCCGATGGCGATACGAAGAATGATCCACATAAAACTTTTACCTCCCTGCAGGTCCTGGCTAACCATGCGAAGAAATCATTGGTTTCCAGGGAAATCGGTCTTAAGCTCCTCCATCAAAGATTTAAAACCCACCACCATTTTATTATTAATAAAATACGTCGGTGTGGAGACGACCCCCAAGGACTGGCCCAAAGACTTCTCGTCATTGATCACACGACGCGCATCATCCGAGCCCAAGCAGACGTTTAACTCCTTAATATTCATCCCCACCTCTGTTGCCATTGCCTTAAAAACCGGGTCCGGACTGATCAATTGCGCCCACTGGCTCTGCTGAGGCAGCATCAGCTCATCCAGGGCCCAAAATTTTCCCTGACGCGCGGCGCATTCGCTGTAAAGAGCGCTGATCATGGCATGATGATGCATGCTCAGCAAAGGGAAATACCGCACCTGCAGATAAATATCCTTAGGATGCAGGTTAAAAAATGTCTGTAAATATTTTGCGCCATAGGCGCAAGCCGGACATTGAAAATCGATAAATTCCACAATTTTAATACGGGCCTGGGGATTGCCTTTGGCGCGGGCCTCCTCTAAATTAATCACAGCTGCCTTGGGCGCCACCAAAATCTTCGCACCCGTTATAAGCCCGACTAAAACCAAAACGATCACCAAGGTTGACTGCAATTTATTCATGCCTGACTCCTGTCTGTTTTTTTCGTGATACGAGCAATTTTTTGGTTTAATCTACGGGTCAGGGCGTTCGCCTTTAGCCGCCATTGCCAGTTATTGACCTTGGTCGCCGGTATGTTCATCCGCCCCTCTTCCCTTAAACCCAAAAAATCAGGCATGGGGATAATGACGGTTTCGGCGCGAGATCGCATCAAAACTTCAATCATCGTCCAATGCAAATTCCGAGGTGTGAATTTCGTTTGTAAAACTTTAGTCAAGTTGGCCTTCTCATGAGGACTTGCCTCCTGATAATACCACCCCTGAATAGTATTGTTGTCATGTGTTCCGCTATAGGCGACACAGTGGACCGGATAATTGGCGGGCACATGCGGATTATTGTCAATATTTCCGTCGAAAGCGAATAATAATACCCGCATGCCCGGAAAATCGAATTTTTTCATTAACTCAATGACATCCGGCGTGATTTCTCCCAAATCTTCAGCGATAATAGGAAGGGACTTAAACCGTTTGGCCAGCACCTTGAAAAAAGCCTCTCCGGGCCCTCTGACCCAAGACCCGAAAACCGCCAATTTTTCATGCGCGGGAATTTGCCAAAAACCGGAAAACCCGCGGAAATGATCAATGCGTAAATAATCAAACATCTGTAAATCATGGGCTATGCGATTGACCCACCAGCTGTATTTGGTTTTTTTCAATTGATCCCAGTCATACACCGGGTTTCCCCAGCGTTGGCCGACCCTTGAAAAATAATCAGGGGGGCATCCGCTGACAAATTTCAGGTCCCCTTGACTATCAATTTTAAAAAATGACGGATACCGCCAGACCTCCACGCTGTCATAATTGACATAAATGGGAATGTCCCCGATGATGTCCACATTTTTACTGTTGGCATAGTCTTTAAGCTTCTGCCACTGACGGAGGAATAAATATTGGATAAATTGGACCCGTTCTAAATCCGAAAAATGCCGACGCTGAAATTTCTTCAGGGCTTTGGGTCTACGGGCCTTCAAAGCCCTGGGCCATTCATTCCAGCAGCGGCCGCCATAGACCCCCTTGATGACCGTAAATAAAGCGAAATCTTCAAGCCAATAGTGCTGGGCTTTAACAAAACGATCGAAATCCTCACGGTCCGTGGTTTTTTGAAAACGGCGATAAGCCGAATTGAAAATCTTTTCCTTAAATGCCCTCACCCTGGCATAATCCACTTTCCCCTCAAATAACGGCGTCGAAATATTAACATCAGATGGCCGCAGAAAACCTTCAATGACCATCATCTCAGGGCTTATCAATAGCGGGTTGCCGGCAAAAGACGAGGAACAACTGTAGGGTGAATTGCCGTTAAGGCCGTCGGTAGGATTGATCGGCAAAATCTGCCAGTATTTTTGTCCACAGGAACTTAAAAAGTCAACAAACGCATAGGCAAAAGAGCCCATGTCCCCAATGCCGTACTTGGAGGGTAACGAGGTGATATGCAGTAAAATGCCGCTGTGACGTTTAGGCATGTGAGTTTAGGTTGTAACCTTGACCTGGAGGATTTCTCCCAGGTGTTCAAAAAGTTTCACCCAGTGGCCTGCCAGCTCATCAGTCCCTGCCCGAGAAAT
>CAZABZ010000091.1:0-5157 GCA_964483535.1 uncultured Planctomycetales bacterium
ACCTTGATCACAGCGCCTGATTGGCGAATCATAAAATCACAGTGGGCTATGGCCGCGTCAACAACCTGCTGGATAGAAACGCGCGTATAAGGATTTTTAACCCGGTTCATTCTTGTCAATTCCAGCATGTCCTTAATCAATACATTGAGCCTCCCTGCCCCCTTGCGCACGCCCTTAATACAATCCCTCCCCCGGTCATCAAGCTGTTGGGAATACTGCCCTTCCAAACAAGCCGCATAACCAACGATGGTTGTCAGGGGTCCCGCTATATCATGGCTGACCGTATGGACAAACCTGTCGAGTTCCTGATTCAATTTTTCCAAATCTTTCTTTTGCTTGCTGATCTCTTCTAAATTTTGTTTGAACGCGAACAATAATAATCCCAGTGTCACGGTAAGCAATAAACTAAACCAAAATATCGCTTTAGACTGCTGATGCCAGCGTTGAGTTTTGTCCATGGATTCATGCACCAGTTCCCACACCTGTACAACGATATTCTGGACATTCTCCGTCAACACTTTCTGCCGTCGGTCCGTACTCTCCAAATCCTCCAGGGACAATTGAAACCCGCCCTTTTCAACCGCCTTAAAAATGGCCTGCACCGTACTGTCATACTGCCGGTTTTGCAAGCGCATCTGCTCAAAAGAATACTTCAAATCCACAGGTACCCCTGAGAGCCCGTCAATCCTTTTCAGCTGCTCGTCAGCTGATTGAATGTTATGATCGAATTGTTCCCCAAGCCCTTTGACATAATCCGCCAAATATTGGCCCCGGGCGGCATTGACCTGGCCAAACGCCAACTCTTCAGAAGACGCGGAGAGTTTGGCAAAAATAATTTCTTTTTCTAATTGGATGTCATTAAGAGAGGTCGCTGTCTCCATCAACATCAAATCCACCTGGGCCACATGGTCAAATTCGTGAAGTATATCAGATAAGTGCCGCACGCCGACCCAGGCCAAGCTGGCTAAAAAGGCCAACAACAATAAAACCAGGATAAAAATCTTAGTAGGAGTTTTCATTTTTGATAAAGTCCAAAGGCTACAACACAATTACGACCCTGCGACTTGGCACGATATAACGCCCAATCCGCTTTGTCCATAAGTTCCTCTAAAAGTTTGCCGTCAGAAGGATACATGGCCAGCCCAATACTTAAGGTCACGTGTAAGGTGCTGTCAAACGCCTTGATCACCCGTTTCTGGGCAGACTTGCGGATACGTTCAGCCACAACACGGGCCCCTTCCAGGTCCGTATCCGACAAGACCACACAGAATTCTTCTCCACCAAAGCGTCCCACAATATCAATCTCGCGCACATTCTCCTGAATGATACTAGAAATCTCTTTGAGGGCCTGGTCTCCGGCCAAATGCCCGTGCCGGTCATTGATCATTTTAAAATGATCGGCATCAATCATCAAAAAAGAAAGACTGCTCTTGCGAAGAGAGGCCCGTTTTATTTCCTCATCAAAGCGCTCGATAAAATAACGGCGGGTATACGCTCCGGTCAAGCCGTCGGTGATAGCCAATGTTTCAATATCTCTGTACAATTTCAAACGCCGCAGGGCCAAAGCGAACTGATGCGCCAAAATCACAAATTTTTCCTTGTCTTTGGGGTCTAACCCTTTGTACAACAATACTCCCAACTTTTTTTCTTTACTCTTAAGGACAAAAACCTCGTATTCGCCGGGTAAAATCCCTCCTTTAGGGCCTTCAACGCCGTCTTGCGCCAACTGGCAATCTTCGATACTCACGTTTTCTTTTAATTTCCTAAAGAATATGTTAAACGCATCCTGTTCATTGAAGTGCCGGGTGATCTCCTTGGTCATATCATAAAGCGTAAATATCTGCATCGCCTCACGCTCAAGCTCTGCTTTCTGTGCCTGAGCATCCTCTTTCTGATCGATGATCTTCCCAAAAGCATTCTTGGCGCCAAGCACATCTTCGTCAGCCCGCTGTTCAAGCCCTAAGACCACCAACTGGGCCAAATAAAAAACCACACCCACGAAAATCACCGTTGAAATAATAAGCATATACATCATGCGACACACACCTTGTTGCGTCCGGTTTCTTTGGCTTGATACAACGCCTCATCCGCTTTAAGAATCAAATCATCCCTCCCTGAAGCGTCTTTGGGAAAGGCGGCCACGCCGATAGAAACCGTCACATGGGTTTTTTGCCGTCGTAAAATAATTTCACGGGCCTCAATTTTTTCCCTAAGTTCATTGGCCAAGACAAAAGCTTTAGACTTTGGACAACCCGGCAACAAAACACAAAACTCTTCTCCTCCATAACGGCACACCATCTCTGTGGATTGCCTGAAATGCTCTTCTAATATCTGGGCGATGGTCTTGAGCACGATGTCCCCGGCCATATGGCCAAAGGAATCGTTGTATTGTTTAAAGCGGTCTAAATCAATCATTAAAAAACTAAGCTCGCTCTCCCGGCGCGTTTTCCTTGAAATTTCTTCGCCAAGACGCTCCAACATATGCCGGCGCAAATACAACCCGGTCAAACCGTCTTTAATGGCCATCATCTCCAAGCGTTCATATAATTGCGCGTTTTCAATAGCAATCGAGGCCAAGTCCGCGATGGTCCGTAAAAACCGTAAATCGTCCGTTGAAAACTGGCGCGCCGCCCCACTCTCCAAGCGAAGGATCCCTAATGTTTTATCACCGACGATCAGGGGTGTCGAAATCAGTGAACGCAGATGTCGTTTGTCTTTTTCATCCATTCTATCCAAATCAAAACGGAAATCCGTCTGAGCGTCCTCGACAATCAATGGATGCATGGTCTTGACGACAAACTGGTCAAAAATATCCCCCTTTTTGGCCTTAAGATTGACCTGCATCTGGCCCTTTTGCGATGAAGAAACCCCTAATTCACCGGTGGTGGAATGGAACAAATACAAGATCACGGTAACATCTTTATGGCTAAAAAGCTTGGACGTCTCGACGGACAAAGTGCTGGAAGTGTCCTGGAGGCTTAAACACAGGCTTAATTTCTCGGTCAATTCTTTTAAATGCGAATAATTGGTGATCTTCAAGCGCAAGGACGCGATGGTCTCCCATTCCTGCTGCAGTTGGGCTTTGAGCAGATTGCTTTTCTCAAAATATTCTTCTTTCAAAAGGGCAATTTGTGACTGTTTTTTTTGCAGGCGGCCATGAAAAGCGATTAAGAGGAAAATATTGACTAAAAGAGCGACGGTCAGGAAAAAATAGGCTATCGTGTTTTGGGTGGCGTAAACAAAAAAGCCCGCTAAGGGGACAAAAAAGGAAAATAAGACGAGGAAGTACAGCTTAGATAATGGTTTCTTCGGTTTTTGGATCAAAGAAGTGCACCTTGCTCATGTCGAACACCAGGTCCATATCACGGTTGACCTCCGGGCGGTTATGGGCACCGACGCGGGCGATGAAATGATGCGTGGCCGTGCTCAAATACAAATAAACCTCACTGCCCAAAGGCTCCACCACTGTACAGGTCGCCCGCACGGTATTTTCAAGCGAGGCCTCAGAAGTAAAAAGTTTATCGTAAATATCCTCTGAACGAATACCCAGGACAACCTCTTGATCGCTATGCACGGCGATCTTCGGGTACATCACATCCAATAGTTTAACCTGAAATTCCCCCCCATCAAAGAAATATTTACGGTCCTTCTTGATAATCCGCCCGGTCATAAGATTGATGGGAGGCAAGCCGATAAAAGAAGCTACAAATTTATTGGCCGGCCGATCGTACACCGTCATGGGGTCAGCGCATTGCAGGAGGATACCCTTGTCCATGACCGCGATGCGATCGCCCATGGTCATGGCTTCGGTCTGGTCGTGCGTGACATAAATGAAGGTCGTCTGCAAACGCGTACGCAATTTATGGATTTCCGCGCGCATCTGCACGCGCCTCTTGGCATCCAGATTAGAAAGAGGCTCATCAAAGAGAAACACCAAAGGTTTGCGCACAATGGCACGTCCCAAGGCCACACGCTGACGTTCCCCGCCGGAAAGTTCGCGGGGGCGGCGTTCTAAATATTGTTTGATCCCTAAAATCTCGGCCGCTTCATAAACACGTTTTTGAGCTTCAGCTTTGGGGTAATTGCGCAATTTCAAACCAAAGGCCATATTTTCAAACACGCTCATATGCGGATAAAGCGCGTAATTTTGGAACACCATGGCGATATTGCGGTCTTTGGCGGGGATGTCATTGACAAGGCGATCGTTGATCCAAATCTCGCCGGAGGTGACCTCTTCCAAGCCCGCGATCATACGCAGGACCGTTGACTTGCCGCAACCGGAAGGACCGACGAGTGCTAAAAATTCCTTGTCTCTGACTTCTAAATTTACATTATTAACGGCCTTGGGGCTGTTCTTATAATCTTTACAAAGATTTTTAATCCTGATATTGGCCATGGACCGTTTATTCTATTAAAAAAATTTTAGAATAGCCATTAGTCTCGACAATAACTGATGGTCCTCGCTAAAACACCTTTAAGGTCTTGACGTCCAACGATCATGTCAATCATGCCGTGGGCCAACAAGAATTCCGAACTCTGAAAGCCCGAGGGCAATTTCTGGCGTATGGTCTGCTCCACTACCCGCGGGCCCGCGAAACCGATCAACGCCTTAGGCTCGGCGATGATCACATCCCCCACTCCCGCGAAAGAGGCCATGATCCCGCCCATGGTGGGATTTGTCAATACGGAAACATACAACAATCCCGCCTCAGAATGACGCTGTAGAGCGGCGCATGTCTTGGCCATCTGCATCAGGGAAATGGCCCCTTCGTACATGCGCGCCCCGCCGCCGGAGGCTGAGATAATGATCACCGGTAATTTCTCTTTAGTGGCATACTCCACCAGGCGTGTTATTTTTTCACCAACGACCGAACCCATGGATCCCATGATAAAACGTGAGTCTGTGACCGCTATCCCCACTTTTTTGCCATCAATCTCGCCGTGACCGGTGATCACAGCGTCTTTAAGCTCAGTCGCCTCCTGGTCCGTTTTAAGTTTTTCCTTGTAGGTTTTGGGGCCCTGGAACTTTAATGGGTCTGCGGAAACCATCTCGCCGTCTGTTTCAACGAAGGACCCTTCATCAATGACATGAGCAAGGCGTTCGCGGGCATTTAAACTCAAATGAAAACCGCACTTGGGGCATACGTTCAAATTGTT
>CAZABZ010000092.1:0-5144 GCA_964483535.1 uncultured Planctomycetales bacterium
GATGAGCCTGTGCATGAATGGCGCACGTGCTATCAGCGCGACCGCGACCGCATCGTGCATTGCGAAGCCTTCCGTAAGCTCGAATATAAAACCCAGGTATTCGTCATCTTTGAAGGGGATTATTACCGCACGCGTTTGACCCATACCATCGAGGTTGCCCAATTAGCACGCACCTTAGGGCGTAATTTGTGCTTGAACGAAGATTTGATCGAGGCCATTTCCCTGGCGCATGATCTGGGGCACCCGCCTTTCGGCCACGCCGGAGAAGAAGCTCTTAATAACATTGTCCGCGAAGCAAAGATCCAATTCAATCATAATTTCCGTAGTTATGAGATCGTCTCTAAATTAGAAAAGAGATACCCTCATTTTGACGGTCTCAATTTGACCCGTGAAGTGCTGGTGGGTATTCTCAAACACCAGACAGTTTTTGACATGCCGGGAGTGGATATCCCAAGGCAGTATCGGGATGAAGGCCCCACCCTGGAAGCCCAGATCGTCGACATCGCGGATTCCCTGGCGTATTTGAACCATGATGTGGATGATGGCTTGACCTCAGGATGCATCCACGAGGAAGATTTGATGGATAGCGTCCTTTGGCAGAAGGCGGTTAGGAAGATCGGCACAGGATCCGACGCGCGCAACCGTGATATGTTTCGATATCAGGTTGTCAAAGAATTGATTGATATGCAGGCCAAAGACCTTTTGAAAGCGACCTATGGACGGCTTGTGGCCCTTAAATTTAAATCAGCGCAAGATGTGAAAGCCCGTCACGATTATGTGGTGGGTTTTAGCCGTGCCATGCATCAGGAGCGGGAATATTTACAGCAGTTGTTAAATGAAAAGCTTTATCATCATTGGCGGGTGGAACGCATGACCGCCAAAGCCCGTCGTATTATCCGCGACTTGTTTGATGTTTATTTAAAGAACCCTAAGCAATTGCCGTATGGTGTTTACGCGCGGGATAAAAAATTCTCAACACCGCAAAAATATGCTATTATTTGTAACCATATCGCTTCTATGACGGACCGTTTTGCTCTCGACGAACATAAACGGCTTTTTGACCCGTACCAGAAAGTCTGATGACTATGATCCATAATTCCGTTTCTCCTGTCAAACGTTACCATTTAGTCCTTTCGGCGGTGCATATGGTTTACCGCTTGGTTAATTCCACGTACACAGTCAAAGAGTTGACCCTGCGCTTGACCCGTTTGTTGTGCCAATTTATCCGGGCATCCTCGGCGAGTGTTTATCTGGTGGACCCGGTCAAAAAGAACGTGGTTATCTGCGCTAGTTTTGATAATCAAATTAATATTTGGAGGGACAGGCCCCGGGATTTGAAGGATGTCAAAGAAGATGTTTTGGCAGTCACCCGAGGGGCTTCGGTTTTAAAAGAGGATTGCATCGGCCTTCCTTTAGTCGCCGATGATTATCTGGGGGCGATCTTTGTCCGAAGAAGAACTTGCGAGAGGCCCTTTAATGATTTTGATTACGAGATGCTTTCAGTTTTTTCCGAGCAGGTGGTTACGGCCCTGAAGAATTTACAACTGCATCAGGAACACGAGAAGATCATATTAGGATCCATTGCTTCCATCGGTAATTTGCTTAAGAAACATTCCCTTTCAAAATTGACTCATCCGCCGGTTTATATGGAAATTGTCAAGACGCTTGGGGTCAATTTAAAGATCAACAGCGAGGGGCTTAAGCAGTTGGAATATGCCGGTTTGCTGCACGATATCGGGATCATCGACGTGCCAGCTCGGATTTTGTCCAAACGCGAGAAATTGAGTTCCCAAGAATTTAAAATTATCCATCGCCATACCGCGCAAAGCGTTGCATTGATTTCCCCCGTTGAATTTCTCAAGCCCGTGCTCCCGATCATTTTACATCATCATGAAAAATACGATGGGAGTGGTTATCCGTCGGGGCTTAAAAAAGAACAGATCCCTTTAGGCGCCCGTATCATTGCGTGCGTCGATGCCTTTGAAGCGATGGTGCGTGGGAGCTCTTATCGCTCGTCGCTGTCAGTTGGCGCGGCCCTGGATGAACTGGTTAAATACAGCGGTTCACAGTTTGATCCTAAAATCGTCAATGCCATGGTAAGTTTGGCTTCCCAAAAAAAATTCAGAAAACTCTTGTCTTTGCTTAAGACGTAGAACTATAATGATTTGCAATTGATAGAGCAGTCGTTAATTAACAATTTCATTATTTCTTTTGATTTGTAAAAGTGAATATAAATTATAAACAACCTCAGTTTGAACTTTTTCCCGCCAATTCAGCCATTTTGGAAGATGTTAATAAGCCTAAATTCCTTTTGGCCAAATTGACCCTCTCTGTAGAAAGTCTTGTCGTTTTTACGATTTTGGGTATAATGGTTGCGCTTTTTTCATTTTCTTTGGGAGTGGAACGCGGTAAGCATTTAGCGGCCCAGGCATTAGATGAACGGGTTTCCGCGGCTTGGAATGTGGGTGCCCGCACAATGGCTCCCGTGGCAGTTGCGAGTGTCCCTCTGACGGTCCCTACGCAAAGGCCATTCATTAATCATAGCTTTATATTAGGAAGCCGTTACACGCTCCAGGCGGCCACCTATGGAAATGAAGAGTTTGCCAAGCAGGACGCATTGTTCCTGAAGGCAAAAGGTTTTCAGAGTTTTTTAATTCAAAAAGGCAAATTCTGGTTGTTATGCGTTGGTAATTTTAACAATAAAGAAAGCGCGGCAGCTCTTTTGAGAAAATTACCCGGCGAGTACCGTTCCAGTCAAGTAAGGAGATTTTGATGTCATTACATTCTTCATTAAAAATCGATAAAGCCAGTGGCACACAAAGGACCGTGCAGACGCGCATTGAGCGTATTAAAGAGTTGATGAAAAAAGGTCTTTGGAAAGAAGAGACCGGTGTCATTGGTTTGCCTAAAACCAAGATTATACGCATAAAGGCCAAGAAGAAAATCAAGGCCGAAGAAGGTGCTGCCGCTCCCGGAGCGGATGCTGCCGGCAGCAAACCGGCAGAAGAGGCGAAAGCTACTGCCAAAACTGCCGCCAAACCGGCCGCAGGCGCCGCGAAAAAATGACCAAACACATCATTTTTTGCTCATCGGTATTCCTGATATTCGCGTTTGTTCTACCAGGATTTGCCGATGAGCATTTTCCTTTTCTGGCGCAGGTCATCAAAGAATCCGTCAATGTTCGCGCGGGTCCAAATACCAATTTTGAAAAAATCGATAAATTAAACAAAGGCTCGAAGGTAGTGGTTTTAGGCCGAAGTTATGAATGGTATAAAATCCAACCTTTACCGACGACAAAAGCCTATATTCGGTCCGATTATTTGAATATCATCAAAGGAGGCTTTGCCATTGTTCTGGGGGACAATGTTAATATTCGCTGCTCGGCGAATAGTGAGGCGGCCTCTTTAGGAGAAGTTAAAAAAGGGACCCAGGTCAAAGTTTTAGAGGAAGTCAGGGAGACCGGCGGAAACCAAAAAACAGGGAATCTTGGATGGTGTCGTCTTGAACCGGTGGCCGGGACGGCGGCCTGGATCCATCAGGATTTTTTGGAAGAAATATCAGCGGATGTGCCTGCCGCTTTGTTGATTCAGGAGATCAAAGGACCACTTGCCTCGCCTGTGAAAGCAGTTCCTTCGGGGAGTCATAGCCCATGGGTTTCCATGCGAGGTACAGTAGAAGCGCTGGTCCAATCTCCTGATGAGGGCGTGCATTATGAAATTGTTTTAGACAACAAATCCATTTTTTATTTGCAGGATATGCCGCAACTATCATTTTTTTGCAATACGGTGGTCGATGTAGAAGGGGCTATTGTCCCGGATCCGCACTCTCAGACCCAGGCCTCCCTGAGGTCGCAGAAAAAACTCATGTACCCTCTTTTGCATATCAATAAAATCGCGCTGGTCCTTTAATATGTCAGGCCGAATTTCTAATACAGACACTGAGGTAACGGCACATCTCTTGTACTATTTGAGAAAGTAGAGCTATGGTAGATGTTCTTTTGTTTATAATCGTCGTCCTTACTCCTGCCATTGTCTTGCATGAACTTGCCCATGGCTTAAGCGCGTACATGTTAGGTGATCCCACGGCCAAACATCAAGGACGCCTCACCTTAAATCCCATCAAACACATAGACCCTTTAGGAAGCATTATTGTTCCCGGCGCTCTTTTTTTAGCGCATTATTTTGGATTGACAAGATCGTTGATGCTTTTTGGCTGGGCCCGTCCGGTGCCGGTTAATTTCGGGAATCTTCGTCCACGGCGGTTGGGGATGGCCTTGGTGGCCATCGCGGGCTCTTTGACCAATATTGCGTTGGCTTTTATTTTTTCCAGGCTTTATGTATGGCCGGCTTTATCCAATGTTTCATCTATTTGCGCATGGGCCGTGGTGCTTAATTTGACTTTAGCGGTTTTTAACATGATACCCATACCGCCTTTGGATGGTTCCAGAATAGTTACAAGTCTTTTGCCCATGAAGTTAGCGTATTACTATAACCGCGTGGAACCTTTTGGTATTATTATTTTGATTGTGCTTTTACAGTTTGGTATGTTAGGATTTTTATATCCTTTGATAGAGCAGACAGGTTCTTGGATTGGAGTGCAACTATGATTGATTATCCTATTATTATTGGACATGGCATTTTAGGAAAATTTCCACGGTTTATCCGAGATTTAAGTTTGGGGAAAGACGCGTTGATCATTTCGCATCCTTCCATCGAACGCCTGTACGGGGTCCAATTATCCGCTGCCCTTAAAAAAGCAGGGTATACGGTCAAAATTTTAAATGTTCCTGAAGGAGAAAAGAGTAAAAGTGCCGCCACAGCTTTGCGTTTGCTTAAAGAAATCAGCGCTTATGATGTGGATAAAAAAATCTTTATCATAGCCTTAGGCGGCGGTGTTGTCGGTGATTTAGCCGGATTTGTGGCGTCTATTTATAAACGCGGGGTGCCATATATTCAGGTGCCTACAACGCTTTTAGCGCAGATCGATTCTTCCATTGGCGGCAAAACCGCGATTGATTTAGCGTCAGGCAAGAATATGGTCGGTGCTTTTTATCAACCCAGATTGGTATTTGCGGATACGAAGGTGCTTAAAACCTTAGACAAAAGGCAAATCCGTAACGGTCTGGCCGAGGCGATCAAATACGG
>CAZABZ010000093.1:0-5094 GCA_964483535.1 uncultured Planctomycetales bacterium
TTGGGGATCAAATTCTTGATCAATTCAATTTTATCCGAAACCTTGGCCCCGCCTAAAATAATCACCAAAGGACGCTTGGGATTATTAATGGCATTGCCTAAATAGAGCAGTTCTTTTTCTATTAAGAATCCAGCCACCGACGGCAAATATGCCGTTATCCCCGCGGTCGAGGCATGGGCGCGATGCGCTGTGCCAAAGGCATCATTAACATAAACATCCGCTAAAGATGCTAATTCTTTGGCAAAGGCAGGATCATTCTTTTCTTCAGCTTTATGAAAACGCAGGTTCTCCAGTAAGATCACACGCTGGGAAGATTTAGCGATCGCCTCTTTAACGCCTGAGCCCACACAGTCATTTAAAAATAAGACTTTTTCTTTTAACAATTCCTCTAAACGCTGGGCCACGGGTAAAAGCGAAAACTCCTTTTCGAAGCCGGTCCCCTTGGGGCGGCCCAAATGGCTCATGAGAATGACCTTGGAGGCGCCATTGCTCAACGCGTATTGGATCGTCGGTAAGGCTGCCGTAATACGGCGGTCATCGGTAATATGAAAGGACTCATCCAAAGGGACGTTAAAATCCACGCGGATGATTACTTTTTTACCCTTAATATTAATGTCCCGCACAGTCATTTTTTGCATAAACTGACTCCCATCTATTCCTATATATATTTATAAATCTCCGTATTATAGCTAAGAGTGCTGTTTTGTCAAAAGGAACTCTGGGATTGGCGATACGCTCCGCTTTTAATCCGGGCGCTCCATTTCTTGTGTTCCAAATACCACCTGATCGTAGCCTTAATCCCCTCCTCAAACTTCACTGACGGTTCCCAGCCCAGCTTGCGCTTGATCTTCCCGGCATCGATGGCGTAACGACGGTCGTGCCCGAGCCGGTCCTCAACAAAACTGATCAAACCCTCCGGCTTGCCAAGCTCTTTAAGGATAAGCTTTACGATATCAATATTATGCCACTCATTGTGACCGCCGATATTATAAACCTCTCCCGCGCTTCCCTGATGCAGGACCGCATCGAGCGCGCGGCAATGATCTGTGACATAAAGCCAGTCGCGCACATTCATCCCATCGCCATAGACCGGAAGCGGCTTATTTTCAAGCGCATTAGAAATCATCAACGGAATAAGCTTCTCCGGAAACTGGTATGGACCATAATTGTTGGAACAACGCGTAATGATGCCGGGAAATCCAAAGGTATGATAATAGGCACGGACCAAAAGATCGCTCCCTGCCTTGCTCGCGGAATACGGGCTGTTCGGCGCGAGCACAGACTCTTCTGTAAAATATCCCTCCTTGCCCAAACTCCCGTAAACCTCATCTGTTGACACATGGACAAACCGCTCAATAGAATTCGCCCGGGCATGGTCCAACAAAATTTGTGTGCCCAGCGTATTGGTACGGGAAAAAACCTCGGGGCCTTCGATACTGCGATCAACGTGCGATTCAGCGGCAAAATGCACGACAAGCTGTACCTTTTTCATCACGGCAGCAACATCAGCGCCGGATGTTATATCTCCACGAACAAATTCATAACGAGCATCCTTAACATCATCCAAATTATCCAAATTACCGGCATAGGTCAGAGCGTCAAAGTTAATGACCCGAATATCCTTATGCTGGGCAAGTACATACCTTACGAAATTCGACCCGATAAATCCGCACCCACCGGTCACCAATAATGTCTTTACCGTCATTTTTATTTTCCTTTTCGAAACCGGACGTATTTTTCAACACCCTCCTGCCAGGAAGGGATCTTGATACCAAGCTCTTTTGATATTTTCTCATTCGACATGGCTGAAAAAGACGGCCGTAGAGCTTTGAGTGAAAAAAAACTCATAGGCACAGGCATCACCTGCGTTGACAAGCCCGCGGCCTTTACAAAAGCTTTTGCCCATTCGTAACGCGAAGCATAGCCGCTGCTGGTCAAATGATACAGGCCGGTCATCCCTTTCTCCAAAGCCTTTAGCGTCACCCAAACAATATCCTCCACATACGTCGGCACAGAGACCTCATCAACAGAAACCTTGATCTCTCCGCTTTTTTGCGCCCATTGAGAAAATTTATACAAAAAATTCTGTTTCCCTTCGCCGTAAACCCAGCTGGTACGCAAAACAAGATGATCGGCAATGATGGCACGCAGGGCAGCCTCCCCCTCATATTTGCTAAGGCCATACACATTCAAAGGGCCCGTCGCATCCTCTTCCGTATAAAGGCCGCCCTTTTTTCCGTCAAAAACATAATCCGTACTGTAATGAACGAACTTGATGCCTCTGGCCTGACAGGCATGGGCCAATATCTTGACGGCATCGGTGTTGATCTTGAAGGCCACTGTCCGGTTATTTTCCGCCTCATCCACCAGATTGTAGGCCGCGCAATTAATAAGCACCGACGGCCTATGGGCATCCAGCATTCGCTCAACCTGTTCTCTGCTGGCGATATCACAGGTCGCAAGGTCAGTGCCCAAAAAAGGAACGCCCTTGCGGGTAAACTCCTGTCCAAAAGCCAACCCTAACTGTCCGTCGGCCCCTGTAATGACAAACTTCATTGTTCTTCCTTTTTAAAAATTATTCTCCGCTTGGGACAAAAATGCTCCCGCGGCATCCTTCACAGACAACAACGGCCCCTTGACAGGCCAGGTAATAGCGATCGCCGGATCATTCCACAAAATAGTACGTTCTGCTTCCGGAGCGTATTCTCTGGAACAATAATAAATAATCTCCGCGGCCTCTGACAGAACACAAAAACCGTGCGCAAACCCCTCGGGGACAAACAACATCCTTTTATTGGTTTCAGACAAACTTTCAGCCACCCACTGTCCATACGTCGGAGAACCGCGGCGGATATCAACAACAACATCAAAGATCTCTCCGTGAACAACACTGATGAGCTTGGCCTGCGCCTTTGGATTCAATTGATAATGCAGTCCGCGCAGAACGTTCTTCAGTGACCGCGAATGATTCACCTGAACGAACGCCATGGGAACATTGTTGGCCTGAAATTCAGACGCCTTGAAAAGTTCCACGAAAACGCCCCGGGAATCAGAAAATATCCTGGGTTCAATAAGAACAACGCCAGGAATGCGCATCCTTGAGAATTTAAAGGGCATGTTATTCCTCCGCTATCTTCTGCAAATAATCACCATAAGACGTCTTGATGGCGCGACCCAATCCCGCAAGCCCCTCGCGCGTGATATAACCCATATTGTACGCAATCTCTTCGATACAGGCGATCTTCAGGCCCTGACGCTCTTCAACCGTCTTGATAAACATGGACGCATCAATCAAAGAATCATACGTGCCGGTATCGAGCCACGCGTATCCGCGGCCCATTGCCCTGACCTTCAGTTTTTTATTTTTCAAATAAACCTTATTCACATCCGTAATCTCAAGTTCTCCCCGGGCCGAAGGCTTAATCCCTTTGGCAAGGCGAACAACCGAGTTATCATAAAAATAAAGCCCGGTCACCGCCCAGGAGGAACGCGGCCGGTCAGGTTTCTCTTCAATAGAAAGGGCATTAAAATCTTTGTCGAACTCCACAACGCCATAGCGCTCGGGGTCGCTGACATTATACGCAAAGACGACCGCCCCTTCTTTAAGTCCTGCCGCCCCGCGCACCTCTTCTAAAAGCCCATGGCCAAAGAAAATATTGTCCCCCAGGATCAAACTTACGCTGTCTTTACCGATGAACTGCTCGCCGATAATAAAAGCTTCGGCGATACCGCGCGGCTCGTCCTGCTTGGCATATTCGATCCTCAATCCATAAACGCTTCCATCCCCGAAAAGACCTTGGAGCTGCGGCAAAGTTTCGGGCGAGGAAATGATCAGGATATCCCGTATGCCGGCTAACATAAGCACGGAAAGCGGATAATAGATCATTGGCTTGTTGTAAACCGGCAAAAGCTGTTTTGAAATGCCTTTGGTAATCGGATAAAGCCGAGTTGCTTTTCCTCCAGCGAGAATAATCCCTTTCATATGAATATCCTATTCCTTTAATGGGTTTGCTATTTTGTTAAAAGGAACTCCGGTATTGCTTCATTTCTTTACTCTTTTATATATCGCTCGGGAACGGGTCCCTTTCATTTTGAGTAGCCCCTGTTGGACCGCTTCCTTCAAATCTCTTGATGCCGTATATGTTTCAATATTTCCAACGATCTCCATATAATCTTTACGAGTAAATTCCTGAGGACAATGCTTCATCATAAATGCTATTCGATCTTTAGGTTTAGCGCGACCTGAAACAAGCTTCTCTAAACCTAACACCGCTTTTAGAATGACCCCCAGCATAAACTCAACAAAAACAGTTGATTTGCCATCCTGACTTGCTTTCTCAATCGCTTGATAATATTCCTGTTGATGTTCCTTGATGGCTGTTTCTATTGGGACAAAACTAAAAGCAGGTCTTGTTTGTCTTAACATTAAAGTTTGCCAGAATCTTCCGATGCGTCCATTGCCATCTTCAAAAGGATGTATAAATTCAAATTCATAATGAAAAATGCTTGAAGTAATAAGCTGATGAAGGTCTTTGGCTTGATTAATGAAGTAAAAAAGCTCAGATATCAATATCCCAACTTGTTTGTACGGGGGCGCTGTGTGGAGGACCTTCCCTTGTGTTGCAACTACCACGCCTGTCTTTCGGAACTGCCCCGCCGACACGACCAACCCTTCCATCAATATCTTATGCGCACGTAAAAGGTCTTTTTCTTGAAAAGGATTAAATTCATTGATCATGCCATAAAGTTTATGGGCATTCTTGATTTCAAGGATGTCTTTCTTCGGCCCTATCACTCGCTTCCCATTTATCACGTCTGTCGCTTGATCTAATGTCAGCGTATTGCCTTCAATAACGCAACTGGAATAAATTGAGGCCACATCTACTTGGCGCCTGAGGTCAACAAGGGGAATTTTCAAACGAGCGCCCTCAAGACGACCGATCATGGCACTGATCTCCGCCGTTAAGTTTAAAATTTTAGGGGTAATATCAAAAGGTGGTTTCATGGTTTAAGCATAACATGTGTTAATAACATTTTCAACGAGAATGTTATTAACATTGCTTCTACGCAAATTGCTGAAGGTGCCGCGCAATG
>CAZABZ010000094.1:0-5059 GCA_964483535.1 uncultured Planctomycetales bacterium
AAGAACTCTTACGTCAGGCAGAAGAGCGTCAGGCCAGGGCAAAGGCAGAAGCAGAGGCTAAGCTTAAGGAAGCTAAAGCACAAGCTGAAAGGTTGGCCCAGGAGAAAAGGCATAAAGAAGAACTTTTGCGTCAAGAAGAACTCTTGCGTCAGGAAGAAGAGCGTCAGGCCAGGGTAAAGGCAGAAGCAGAGGCTAAGCTTAAGGAAGCTAAAGCACAAGCTGAAAGATTAGCTCAAGAAGAGAATCTGCGTCAGAAAAAAATAGCAGACGAACGTCAGCAGGCTCAAGAATTTAAAGAGCGTCAGGCCAGGGCAAAAGCAGAAGCAGAAGCTAAAGCTAATAAAACTAAAGCTGAGGAAACTAAAGCACAAGCTGAAAGGTTAGCCCAGGAGAAAAGGCAACAAGAAGAGCTCTTGCGTCAGCAAGCCCAAGAACGCGAAGAAAAAAATAAGCAGGAGAAAATTATTCGTGAGGAAAACCAACCCAAAGAGTTTGAACTTAAAGAGGGGCGGGCACAATTAGAAGCCCGGCGTGAAGCTATCCGCAAGCAACTAGAGGATGGGATTGAGGCTATGTACCAGGAGGCGCTGAGTTTATATAAACGGGGAGATTATACCGCGGCCGCGGATAAATTCAAAGATGTTCAGGATATTATTCCCGGATATAAACGCTCTGAACAATATATGGATGAAGCCCGCCAGAAATCCTTGGCAGTTCCTGCCCCACCATCGGCATCCCGTCAGAACGATGTTTCCAAAGCATTGGATTTGGTTGATTTTAGGAGATGAAAGGCATTCGTTATGGGAAAAACCGCTTTATTTATTTTATTTATTATTACGTTATTAGCAGGGGCTTTTTTCTATTTTGCTCCAAAACAGCCTGTCGTAACTCCCGTGGGATTTATGATGGACCAAAGCGGGTACAATTCGGTGGAGACGATCAACCATAAAAGGACCCAGCACTTGAATATGATAACGAAAAATGGTCTTATTCAAATTCGCAGGCATATGGACGATATTGCTCAAGAACAAAACAAATTCTTAGATACGATTCAATATCAACAGCAGGTATTGGAGAATGCGACTAAAGAGGCCTCTGATATTATGCGCAAGGCCCAAGAAATGTCCGGGAATAATAATGATATATTGCGACTTAAAGATTTGACGTCGCAAATGCAAAATGATCAGCTCCTTTTGGTGGCCAACGGGAAAGATCTGATTGCCTTAAACGATCAAATAACCCAAAGCAGGCAGTGGCTCTCTGATCAAACCGATTTGACCAAAGCCAATACTGAAACCTCTTTGGATACGCTGAAACAGCATTATAATGCGCTTAATCATCAGGCCTCCGCGTTTTTTCATAAGGTGCTTCGGCATGATCAGGAAGTACGTGATCGAATGGATAAAACACAAGGCCAACTGCGTGACCTGGTTGATAATGCCGCGAATAATAGCACTTTGCAACAACAAGATGTCAAGGGCTGTATCCAGCGTATGTTGGAGCAAGAGCGTGAAAATATGTTAAAATTGGCTGACAGTGAAGAGGGGAATAGAAATCTTTTGAGGGACGAACAGGAGAAACTCGCGGATTCCCAAGAACAATTAAACGATTCACTGCAACGGTCCCGGGATTTGATTGATGAAGAACATCAAAAGGCCCAGGACCGGCAAAATCGGTAGATGCATGAAAATTGTCAGAATCATATTTTTTAGTTTATTGGCTTTGAGTTTGATTGCATGTATCGGCATCTTTATTTTTCTTGGGACTTTTAACACCGATCAATACCTGCCTCAAATCACCACGAAGGCCTCCCTTGTTTTAGGACGGCCGGTTTCCATTGGACATGTAGGCTTAGGTTTTTCTCTGCGGGGCATCACCCTGGATGCGGGGCCTGTGACCATTGCGGATGACTTGGACTTCACCACACAACCATTTATTAAGGTTGATAGGGCCCGTATCAGCTTTGACTTAAGGCCGTTAATCTTTCAGCGGGAAATTCATATAACGGACATTCTTCTTCAGTCGCCGCGAATTCACTTTATTCGTTCTCTTGAAGGGAATATTAATATCCGCAGTATCGGTAAAAAATCGTATTCCCTGCCCCTTGCCCCGCCTATGGCGGGACTTGTTGTAGGAAAGGATAGGAAGGGGGAAGAAAAGTCAAAGGGGGAGAGACCCTTATTTCCGGTCCTAAACATTAAGTCTATCGAAATACAAGACGCTTCTATTTCTTTTATTGATCAAAGCCAGACCATGCCTTTGGATATTTGGCTATCGAATATCAATGCAAATTTGGATGATTTTTCACTGTCAAAGCCTTTTCGATTATCATTCGATGCTTCTCCTCTCGTATTCAAAGGTGTTTCGCCCGGGATGCCGGACAGTCCTATTTTTAAGGACATCTCGGGGAGGGTGCAATTAAATATGGCCCATTGGAAGATCGGCGCTTCCGGAGATTTTGAGGCGGCAAATGGGGATATGATCATTACAGACGGGGTTATTAAGAATTTCAATGTCATTAAAGCCGTTTTGTCCCATACGCTGGAAATTTTTGGGGGTAGGGGCTATATCGATAAATTAGGCACCCAAGACACTGTCATAGAAAAGGCAGAGGCTAAATTTTCATTTCATGATAAAACTGTTTTTATCGATGATTTTTTGATTCAAACCAATATTTTTGAATTCACAGCCAAAGGCTCAATGGACCAGGGATTAAATATGGATATGCAAACCATACTGCATTTAAATGGTGATATTTCCGCCGCTTTAGTCAATGAGCTTGATGGATTGAAGTATTTAATGGATGACAGTAAGCGGATTACCGTCGATGCGAGTTTAAAAGGCGTTATTCCTCATTTAAAATATAAACCAAATAAAGATTTTAGAAAGAAAAGCAAGAAAGCTTTAATAGAAGAAGGGGGGAACATTTTAGGTATCCTATTCTAAAGCCATGCCATGTTCTGACAGCTCTTCGGGGCTTAATATACGGTTGGATTTAAACGAACGCTTGGTTAAATTCGATTTCGCCAAAATCACCTGTTCCAGCGAAATCGAGAGGGCCAAGAGTTTGTCCCAATTTTGCGTTGGGAAAACCCTGGAAGAAATACTCGGGTTGGATTTTAGGATGTTAGTTTCCGCCTTAAACCTTTTTGCTAACGACCAAGCGCAGTTTATTTTGTATATGGAATTAGACGCGTTAAAATCAGCGATCGTGCAGTATTTGGGTATTGAATATCCGGGAGTTGATGCGGAACGCTGCAAGATATCTTCTATCGAAGGTGGCGATGAATTTATCGATATCGCTTTGGTGATCTTACCGCCTAAAGAACTGCCTAAAATCCTGCCTTGCTGCGGCTAAGTTGTTTCTTTTCCACGGGTGATGAGTATCTTGCCGGTGCGCATCATCTCCAGGAGCCCGTATTTTTTAATGAGAACTTCAAATTCGTCGAGTTCGGCGGTGGTGCCGGTCTGTTCGATGATGTAACAGCCTTCAGAGGCATCATCAATGCGCAGGACATACTTACGCGCACATTTTGTCACAAACGCTTTTACCGCGGGGGAAGCCTTGGTTTTAAACAAGGCTAATTCTTTTTCAACGGTGTTGGCGGGATGCTCCCCGCAATGGATGACGTCAACAAGTTTATTGACGTTTTTGATGATTTGTTCCAAAACTTCCATATCACCTTTGGCGGTGATGGTCATGCGTGAAAATTTAGGATTAACCGTGGGCGAGACCACCAGAGAATCAATATTATAGCCGCGACGGGCAAACACCAGCGCAATTCGAACAAGCACGCCCGGTTTATTAGCCACCAAAACGCTGATCGTATGTAAAGGAAGTTTTGTCATGTGGACCCCGTCGGTTTTTCCATTTTAGCCGTAGGCTTCTCTATAATCATGTGGACTGCTGATTTGCCGGCGGGGACCATGGGAAACACATTATTTTCTTTGATAACTTCCGCGTGAATAACGCAGGGGCCTTTGTAGTCCATGGCTTCCCGCATCACGGATTCACAATGTTCAACCTTGTTTATATGAAAGCCCTTGACCCCGTAGGCTTCTGCCAGTTTCACAAAGTCAGGATTGCCTTCCAAATCAACGCCCGATAGGCGGTTGTCGAAAAATAATTCCTGCCATTGGCGCACCATGCCCAAATATTTATTATCGATGATGATCACTTTCACCGGCAGTTTATTCACAAATACCGTCGCGAGTTCATACAACGTCATCTGGAAACCGCCGTCGCCCACGATCGCGACCACCAGGTCCTGAGGAGCGGCAAACTGAGCGCCTATGGCCGCCGGAAAACCATAACCCATGGTGCCGGCACCGCCGGAAGACAACCAGTAATTGCCTTTGTCGGAAAGATAGAATTGCGCGGCCCACATTTGATGTTGGCCCACATCAGTGGCCACAATGGCTTTGCCCCCAGTTACCTTGTAGCAGGTATGGATGACATGTTGGGGTGTCAAGCCGCTGTCTTTGCTGTATTTGAGAGGAAAATCTCTTTTATAATATTCTATTTCTTTAAGCCAGTCGGCGGTGTCTAATGGGCTTACCAACTTAACTAACTCTTCCACCACTTCTTTGGCATCACCCACCACCCAGGCATCAGGTTTAACGGTTTTATTGATTTCAGAGAAATCCACGTCGATATGCAGCTTTTTGGCGTTTACGCAAAATTCATTATTGTCGCCGTTAATACGATCGTCCCAGCGCGAGCCGATGGATAAGATCAAATCACAGTTGATCAGCGCTTTATTAGCATAAGCAGTCCCGTGCATCCCCAGCATGCCTAAAGACAGGGGATGGGTTTCAGGAAATTCGCCTTTGCCTAAGAGGGTGTTGGTCACAGGCGATCCTAATTTTTCCGCTAATTCTTTTATGGCAGCACCCGCGCGGGAAAGCACGGCCCCATGTCCCACCAGCAGTAAAGGTTTTTTGCTGCCCTGGAAAAGCTTGGCCATTTTGGCAATGTCTGCTTTATGAGGCAAGGGGGTGTCTTTTTTATATCCGGGAATGTCCATTTCCGGATCAAGGCTTTCACCGCTAAAAGGGG
>CAZABZ010000095.1:0-4833 GCA_964483535.1 uncultured Planctomycetales bacterium
GATGATTTAAAACGCTTGTACAATACAGGGCATTTTTCCGATGTGCAAATTGATCATGAGGCCTTGGATGACGGATACAAAGTGATTGTGAGGTTGAAGGAAAAGCCGATCGTGGATGAAATCACTTTTTCTAAAATCCGTTATTATAAGCCGCGTTATTTGCTAAACAAGATGAAAACAAAGAAAGACAAGTTCCTTGATAATAAGACCCTTAAGGACGACGTTAATACCATCGAAGATTTGTATAAGAAAAAAGGTTTGACCCAGGTGAAGGTGGATGTGGAAAGTTTCATTAACGATACCACCAACAAAGCCAGTCTGCATTTTATTATCCGTGAAGGGTTCAAAGTCAAGATCAAGCGGATTTATATTCATGGAAATGCCGCTTATCCGAACAAGAAAATTATCAAAGTCATGAAATCCCGTTGGGCTTGGATGTTCGGTTCAGGCCTTCTCAAAGAAGATACTTTAGAAGAAGACATGAAAGCCATACAGTCTTTTTATGAACAAAATGGTTTTCTTGATACCAAAGCCACTTACCAGATAGAGCCTTTGTATCGGGGGCTGGTCGATGTGAATGTTACCATCCAAGAGGGCAGGCGTTATTACGTGGGGGATGTCAGCTTTTTGGGCAATGCCATTCTTTCAGATCAGGACATCAGAAATCATCTTAAGAATTTGAAACAAGGAAATTTCTTTAGCCATGAAAAGATGGAAGAAGATATTGGGAATATCCGTGAGGCCTATTTTGACCACGGCTATATTTCCGCTCTTGTTGAAGAAGCAACGTCATTTAACACCGCGACCTCAAGGGTGGATGTTAAGGTCAGTATTAAGGAAGGTAAGTTAACGTATATCAATAAGATCAAAATACAAGGTAATGCCCATACGCGTGACATTGTTATCCGCCGGGAGTTACGGATGTACCCTGGCGACCAATTTGACGGCGCGAAATTACGCCTTTCCAAACAGCGCTTGAAAGATCTGGGCTATTTTGAAGATGTTGGTTACGATATTGAAGACACCGACCAGGAAGATTATAAGGATTTGGTCGTGCAGGTCAAAGAGGCCAAGACCGGCACTTTCTCCTTTGGCGGCGGTTACAGCACGGTGGACAGATTAGTCGGGTTTGTGGAAGTCGAGCAGAAGAATTTTGACATCTCCAACTGGTCTTCATTTACCGGCGGCGGTCAGGATTTGCGCCTGCGCGCCCAGATCGGTTCCAGCGAACGTGAGTGTTTATTAAGCTACACCGAACCTTGGCTGTTTGATCATCCGGTCTCCGCGGGTTTTGATGTGTATTTAACGGAGAATCTTAGCGATAATACCACGGGATATGCCTATACCCAGAAAACCATTGGCGCTGATCTGCGTTTGGGTAAAAGCTTTAATGACAATCTCTCTGTAGGGACTGTTTATCGCCTGGAACATATCAATATTAGTAATATGGACTCGGGCGTGTCTGAGGCTTTAGCGGAGCAAGTGGGGAACAGTTTGGTCAGTTCCCTTGGTTTTAGTGTTACTAATGATTATCGCGACAGCAAATTGTCACCGACCTCTGGAGGAATTATTACCAATAACGCGGATATTGCCGGAGGCCCTTTAGGAGGGGACAGGAATTTCTGGCGTATACAAACCAGCGGGGCGTATTTTTTCCCATTGAAAATTAATGACGTGACAACAGTCCTCGAGGTCAGCGGTCGTACCGGCATCATTCAGGCTTATCCGAACACTCCGGATGTTCCCATTTTCGAGCGCTATTTTACCGGCGGTCAGGATTCGATCCGTGGTTATGATGAACGCTCAGTCGGGCCGCTTGATCCTAATACGAATGACGCTATTGGCGGGGACGCGCTATTGCTCGGCAGTGTCGAGTATACCGTGCCTATCATTGAAATTATTAAAGGTGCTGTGTTTTTCGATACAGGTAATGTGTGGGATAAAGTCAGGAATTACGGCACGGGCGGTATCGTATCCGGCACAGGTGTCGGCCTGCGCATCAAGACCCCTATCGGCCCTATTAAATTAGATTATGGTATTCCTTTGAACACCCAACCGGGGCAAACCAGCAAGAGCGGCAAGTTTTATTTTAGCGTCAGCAAGGGGTTTTAAAGTATATTTAACATTCAAGGAGGATTATATGAAAGCAGTTAAAGTATTAGGGTTAGCGGTAATCTTTGGATTGATGGCGACGGGGATAAGCTTGGCCGGTGATCTGAAGATTGCCTATGTCGATTTAAGTAAAGTGTTCGACGGCTATCAAAAAACAAAAGAATTTGATGCTGTTTTGCAAAGAGAAGGGGAAGCGTTTCAGAAAGAACGTGATGCGATGGTCCAGAAAATCCAGGATGCCCAGAGCAAGTTGGCTTTGATGAGAGACGACCAGAAGGCGACCATGGAGGCGGACATTGAAAAACAAAAAAATGATGTGGTGGCCTATGACAAGGAGAAACGCACCCAATTAGCCAAGCGGCGCGATGATAAAGTGCGTGAGATCTTAATTGAAATCCAGGGCGTAGTCAGTACTTTATCTAAAAGGGCAGGCTACACTTACGTTTTAAACGACCGTGTTATGATCTACGGTGATCCTCAATTCAATATCACCGATGAAGTGTTGAAGGCTTTAAATGACAGTTACAAGAAGTAATTTGATGGCCACGCCGATCAGCGCTGCTGATATCGCCAGGTTGGTTAAGGGAGAATTGATTGGCGAAGGCGGATTATTAGTCAGTGGTTTTTCAGGGATTAAAGAAGCAAAAAAGAATGAACTGACTTTTTTGAGTAATCCCAAATATGAGCCTTTGCTTCTTGACACTCAGGCGGGTGTCATCCTTGTTCCCCGGCAGATTGCTTGTCCGGGGAAAACTCTTATCAGGGTTGATAATCCTTCTTTAAGCTTTACTCAGGTGGTCAATTATTTATTAAAGGACGCGCCTGATTATAAACCTCGGGGTATTCATCCCACCGCTGTTATAGCACCGGGGGCCAAGATAGCCCGTGATGTGGCTGTCGGCGCTTATACGGTCATTGAAGACGGGGCCTCGATCGCGGAGGGTTGCGTGCTTTATGCCAATTGTTATGTGGGGCATGAAACACGTTTGGGGAAAAAATGCCTGATCTATCCTCAGGTGGTTTTGCGTGAAAAGGTTTCTCTGGGGGACCGCGTGATCATTCACAGCGGTACGGTCGTTGGCAGCGATGGGTATGGTTATGTAACGGTTGACGGCAAGCATATCAAAATTCCGCAGGTGGGCACTGTTCTCATCGAAGATGATGTGGAAATTGGGGCCAATGTCACGATCGATCGCGCGCGTTTCGATAAGACGATCATCGGTGAGGGGACAAAGATTGATAATTTGGTACAAATTGCCCATAATGTCATTATTGGCAAACATTGTTTAATTGTAGCTCAAGCGGGCATTGCCGGCAGTACGAAAATAGGCGACCATGTCATTTTGGCGGCCCAGGCAGGTCTTGTGGGCCATATAGAAATTGGCGACGGGGCTGTGGTAGCGGCCCAGTCCGGGGTGAGCAAGTCCATTAAAGCGGGTGAGCAGGTTTTCGGGTCTCCGGCGCATCCCATCAAGGATGAATTAAGAAACAACGCGCATATCCAAAGGCTTGACAAGTATGTGGAGATGATTAAAGATTTGAAAAAGCGTATAGAGGAATTAGAGAAGAAATAGAGGAGATTATGAAGCAAAAAACAATAAAAAATCCAATCACTCTTTCCGGTGCCGGTTTGCATACCGGTAAGCCCGTGCGTATGACGATAAAACCGGCAGGGGACAATGAGGGAATTTCTTTTACGCGCGTTGATTTACCCGGCAAACAGAAGGTCCGGGTCAGCGCGTCCAATGCGGTCATGGATGAGAAGGTCACGCGTTGCACCGCGGTTGAATGCCAAGGGGTCCGTATTTATACCATTGAGCATTTAATGGCGGCTTTAAACGGTCTGGGCATTGATAATGTGGCTATTGAGATTGACGCGGAAGAGCTCCCGGTTTTAGATGGCAGCAGTCTGGAATTTGTGAAAGCATTAGAGCGTTCCCAAATCATAGAACAGCAGGCCGATAAGAATATTTTTGCCATTCAAGAGCCGATTATCGTCGCTAATAAAACTTCGATGATCGTGATTGTGCCTCAAGATCAATTAAAAGTTTCTTATACGTTGGATTATGATCATCCATTATTGCGTTCGCAGTTTTTTTCACAATCCGTCGACCACCCGGCTTCTTTTGCCAAAGAGTTGGCGCCGGCCCGCACCTTTTGCCTGGAATCCGAAGTCAGTGAAATCAAGGCCCATGGTTTAGGCAAGGGCGCTAATTATCAAAACACCCTGGTGATGTCGTCCAAAGGGCCTTTAGAGAACACTTTGCGTTTTCCGGATGAATGCGCGCGCCACAAGGTCCTGGACATCGTCGGTGATCTATACCTGCTGGGTTTCCCTGTTAAAGGCGCTGTTTATGCCACTAAAAGCGGGCATGCCTTAAACCGGGCCCTGGTCAAGAAAATAGAAGCCCAGCGTCAGAAATACACCACACCCATTCATTCGCCCGCAGTACCCGCGATCACTGGGAAGGTCTTGAATATTAATGAAATCATGAAAGTTTTACCCCATCGTTATCCGTTCTTGTTTGTCGACAGGGTCATTGAAATCGAGCCGGGCAAAAAAGGGATCGGCATCAAGAATGTGACGGTCAATGATGGATTCTTCCAGGGCCATTTTCCCCAGAAGCCGGTCATGCCGGGGGTGATCATGATTGAAGCCATGGCCCAGACCGCAGGAGTTGTGGTATTGACCGGCGGGGCCCATAATGGTAAAGTAGCTTT
>CAZABZ010000096.1:0-1151 GCA_964483535.1 uncultured Planctomycetales bacterium
TTAACCCGTTTTTCAATGGCCTTATTGGGAATATAGTACAAATCACATCCCGGATCAGGCTCTTCCTGGTTAATCGTCGGTGGCAAAATGTGACGTTCGAAAATCATGGAACTTAAGGCCAGCTCTATCCCATTAGCCCCTGCCAACGGATGGCCGATCATCGATTTCACCGACGATATCGGCAGATTATACGCATGTTTCCCTAAAGCCATTTTATAAGCACTGGTTTCAAACACATCATTTTGACGGGTGGAAGACCCATGAGCATTAAGATAATCAATAGCCTCTGGTTTAATACCGGCATCTTCCATCGCTAAGGTGATGCAATCCGCCATGGCGTCACCATCGGGCGGTAAATCCGTCATATGATACGCATTACAGGTGGTGCCAAAGCCGGTAATTTCACAATAGATCCTGGCCCCTCTCTTTAAAGCATGATTCAATTCTTCAACAACCAATAAGCCGGCGCCTTCAGAGATCACAAAACCATTACGCTTATTATCAAAAGGACGACTGGCTTTTTCAGGTTCGTCATTATGCACAGAGAGAACATTAACCGTATCAAAAGCCCCAAAGGTAATGGGCGTTATCGGGGCCTCTGAAGCGCCGGTGATCATGATATCAACATCCCCGTCACTGATGGCTTCATAAGAAAACCCCACGGAATCTGTCCCCGCGGTACATCCTGTTGAAATGGTATTGCAAACACCTTGGAGCCCATATTTAGCGGAAATTTCGCTGGAAGGCGTGTTAAACATGGCCGCGTCATACAAATCCGGACGGACAATCCGCGGGTCAATGGGTTTTTTGCCACTGTCCGTTACCAGGGCAAATTCTTCTTCCATGTATTTCGTTCCGCAAATGGCATTGGCCAGTGATACCCCCATGCGCTGGCGATCTACTTTAGACAAATCCAGACGGGAATCCTCCAAAGCCATACGCGCGGCCACACAGGCAAATTGCACATAGCGGTCCATGCGCATCGCCTCAGAAAAACTAAGCCCCAAGGCAACAGGGTCAAAATCAGAAACCTGCGCGGCAATCTTGGTATTAAAAATGGACACATCAAATTCCGTCACCCGTCGCACGGCGGAGACTCCGTTAATCATGGCACGGTAACAATTTTCATTGCCAATGCCGTTAGGAGACAC
>CAZABZ010000096.1:1251-4759 GCA_964483535.1 uncultured Planctomycetales bacterium
TCATTCATCAAATTATTATGACTGGCGATGACCACCCAGCGCTCCGGGGTCTTTTTCCATGTCATTGTATAGCGACGGATGACCCGCTTGCCGCCTTCGGCATTGACCTCTACCGTAAAAATAAGATATTGCAAAATAGCAATGTCTCCATGGATCTTTATTTGTACGGGTCTCAATTCGCAAATAGCGATCTTAGTGCTCTGGGTCCAGAAACCCACCCATTTCTCCAACCATGGACGGTCTACCGGAATCGGACTTTCATGGCCATAGCCAGTCATTGAGGGATGAATAAATTTGATAAACTCCTCAACACGTTTGTTAATCAAATGGTCCCAATGCGTCTCCAAGCAGCCCCACACTTCACGCTCGGTCTCGCCCCAATACTCAGGAATCCAGGAAGTTAGTTTTGAGCTCATAATTCATTCTCCATTCTTAATTTAATAGTTTCTTTACTTCTCCCACACTGAAAAATTTACCCGAACGCTCAACTTCATGCACCATCTCCACAATTTTACTGTTGAGCGTTGCTGGTAATTTAAAATGATCGGCTAAACGAACTATCTCTCCGTTAATAAAATCAATTTCACTTGGTCTTTTGCGCAGGATGCTTTGCAAAATAGATCCATATAAGGGCTCTTTGCTCAAAGTCGTTAATGTTTTATTGATGATCCCCGCGGCTTGGTCAATCGGCATTTGGGCCAGACCATAAATACGCTCCTTGGGAAAATCCGGCAAAGAAACCAATTCAATCTGGGCCTGGGTCACAATATCGACCCCTTCCTTCAAAAGCATGATACTCAGACGGCATAAATCAATATCAGAAAAAGTTTCCTGCATACTTTTTCCGATAAGCGCCGGGATACAATTATTAAAATTCACAAAGAGCTTTAAATATTTTTGGCCCATGATATCAGGGCTTGTCACCGTTTTAAAGGCCTTACCTAAAATCTCCGCAACCGCATAGGTCGTGGAATCCAAAGACATGAACGGACGCCCTATGATCCAATCCCCTTCAAAATTGAGGGTAATCTCTCCAGGCTTGGTATAAGTACCACCGAACATAACAATACTGGAAAGCTGACGTTCACGTTTAAAATGACCGCTTAAAATATTGTCCGCCTGCACGCCATTTTGAGTGGTCAATATCAAGCCGCCCTGCTCTAAAAATTCGCTGTTATGTTCATAAGCCTGCTCTATGTCCTGGGTCTTGACCGCAAAGATCACCAAATCATAAGGTTTATTCAAACGCGTCGATGCCGGCACTTTAATTATTTCCCCGCCTCGCACGCCCTTGATAGTCAGGCCTTGCGCCTTAATGACATCGACCTGATCAGAACGCCCAATGAGGATGACATCCTCACCTGCTTTTTTCAAGTAGGCCGCAACCAACCCGCCGATAGCCCCTGCTCCTATAACCGCAATCTTCATATATATTTTTTATAATCAAAACCAACTTCATCCATGATGCGGACCATTAAACTAAAAAATGCCTTAGGCACCTCAGTTAAAAAGGCCTGAACAATGTCAGCTTCTTGCACCTGAGCAGAACCGCGTGCCTGGGCCACCTGCTCCGCTTTTTTATTAACCACCTCCTGGGTTAATCTCCGATGAAAAATGGGGATTAAATTGAGCATTTTGTTATACTTGCCTAAAGCCACCGGTTCCCAATCCATGTTAGTTTGAATAGTTACCATATGATCTCCACGACTTTAAATCCACGTAACATTTTTGTACTGGTAACGAGTGGCAATTAAAATAACATCCACCAGCCACCAGACCCCAAATCCTCCGAAGGTGCACAGCTTGAGCAAACCTAAGCCTACGTGCCCCATCATAAAACGGTCCACCCCCAAAGCTCCAAAAAAAATGGACATCACCAGCGTGACAATCCAATTTAATTCTTTTCCTGTATTAATGATGACATTCATATTCTTAAAACCAACTGGTCACTAAAGATTTACCACCCGGCGTTTGGTCGGTGGCAATATGTTTTAGTTGGGTATATTCCCAAAGGCCTGCCATGCCCAATTCTCGGCCGAAGCCGCTTTGTTTATAGCCGCCAAAAGGAACTTCATTTAAAAATGCGCCGTAAGTATTGATCCACACCGTGCCGCAACGTAAACGACGGGCCACTTTGTCAGCTTTTTCTAAATCTTTACTCCAGATCATCGCGGCCAAACCATATTTGGTGTCATTGGCAATATGGACAGCTTCATCAACCGACGTGAAAGGCATGACACACAATACAGGCCCAAAAATTTCTTCCTGGGCAATACTCATGTTGTTGCGCACATTGATAAAGATCGTTGGTTCTAAATAAGCCCCCTTAGGATTAACGTCAGGGACCTTTCCGCCACAGGCAATCTTGGCCCCTTCTTGTTTGCCTTTTTCAATATATTTAAGCACCCGGTTGCGGTGCTCGATACTGACTAAAGGTCCGAATTCTGTTTCAAAATTATCCGCCGGACCGATTTTTAAATTTTGGGCGCGGGCCACTAATTTATCGACGAACTCCTGGTATATCTTATCTTCCACTAAAAGCCGGGACCCGGCGGTACACATCTGCCCCTGATTCATAAAAATCGCGGACAAGGCCCCGCCAAGGGCGGCCTCCATATCACAATCAGCAAAAACAATATTCGGTGATTTGCCGCCCAATTCAAGGGTCAATCTTTTGGCCCCCTTGGATGCTAAAGCCATGACCGCTTCCCCCGTCTTGGTAGATCCGGTAAAAGACACCATGTCCACATCGGGAGAATTGACTAACTCTTGACCTGCCATGGCCCTTGAAGACGTAATAATATTTAATACCCCCTTGGGCAAACCTGCTTGGGCGACTAATTTTGCCAGCAACATCACAGAAGCACAAGCCGCGGGCGATGGTTTAAGCACAACACAGTTACCTGCCAATAAAGCCGGTGCTAATTTCCAGGCAGTCATGATCAAAGGATAATTCCATGGGATAATGGCAACAACCACGCCCACGGGCTCACGCTGGATGAGCGAAAGCACAGAAGCGGAATTTTTTGTTGCCTCACTGAACAATTTCCCTGACAAAAGGCCAAAATATTCAAACGTTTCCGCCGCTGTCGGCACGTCGATAAAGGTTGTATGTTTAATGGTTTTTCCGCTTGAGGCGCATTCCAGTTGGGCCAATTCCTTGGCATTCTCCCTGATCAGCGATGCTATTTTAACTAAAAATTCTCCACGCTTAGCAACACTCATTTGCGGCCAAAGGCCCGCATCAAAACCCGAACGCGCGGCACTGACAGCCATCTGCACGTCAAGTGTATCAGCGTCGCTCATACGCGCAAACACTTCGCCATTTGACGGATTAACAGCATTAAAATATTTACCGCCAAGCGAAGGGCTCATCTTGCCCTGTATCAACAAATCAAACTGTTGGATCGCTGTAGTAGTCATTTTATTCAACCGGCACCTGGGTCCATAATTGAAAAATACGGCTGCAAGGCGCGTACCATTTGGAAATGCGCGCGAAATCTCCCCG
>CAZABZ010000097.1:0-4702 GCA_964483535.1 uncultured Planctomycetales bacterium
AGAGTTATCAATTCATGGGGCATAAGTTGGGAGATTTTCCCCAAGCGGAATATTGCTCCGACCATGGTACGCATATCGGCTGCCACCAGGACATTGATATCAGTCAATGTGAGTATGTGATTGACGTTGTATCAAAATTTTTGAATGCCAAGGGATACAGCGTTTAATTTATGCAAAAGAATATTCTTTTTATCCATCATGTTTCCACTTTTTCGGGTGGCGCTGAAAAGTATTTGAACGATTTGGTAAGCGTGTTGGATAAAAAGTATAAAGTTTTTTTTATTTCACAGGAGCCGGGCCCTCTTTCTGAGCATTTGAATAGATTAGGGGTGTTTTTAAATTTTCAGAAATTTCCTGCCTTTAGAAAGATAAAATCTTTCTTATCAAAATGGATAGCTGTACGTAAATTGGTAAAATTTTGCTCTGCGCATGATATCCATTTGATTTGTAGCAATTGCTACAGGGTTACGCCTTACGCTGTTATAGCGGCGCGAGCACTCAAGATCCCATCGATTACCATTATCCATGATTTCGTTTCAGAAGAAAAATTAAAGAATTTCCATGTATTTGAGTGTGACCTTTTGGTGACTGTTTCCAAGAGCCTTTCAAAAGAGTGGGGGTCTTCTTTTAAAAAGAAAATAGTTACGATATATAATGGCATGAACATAGAGAAGTTCATCCAAGAAGCAAATACGGGACAATCTTTTCGTGAAGAGTATGCCATCCCTGTTCGCAATAAGATTGTAGGAATGGTGGGGAATTTCGCTCCAGTTAAAATGCACAAATTATTTTTAGAGGCAATGAAGATTGTAACAGCATCTTTTTTTGATGTTACGTTTGTTATTGTTGGCGATTCATTGGATGTCAGGAATTTGAGTTTGCAGGATTTAAGGGATGAAGCAAGAAAGTTTGGTTTAGAGGGGAAGGTGATCTTCACAGGCAACAGAAGTGATGTTCCGAATCTTTTAAAATCATTTGATATTTTAGTTTCACCATCTTCGAAAGAATCTTTTGGACGCGTGGTCATGGAGGCCATGGCTATGGGAGTTGCTGTAGTGGCCACTGATTCGGGGGGGCCGGGAGAGATAATTGAAGATGGGCTTTCCGGAATTATCAGACCAGTAGGTGATGCTCCCCGAATCGCTGAGGCTGTTTTGGCATTGTTACGTGATGACCAAAGGCGAAAAGAACTTGGAGAAAAAGGATTTTTGCGTATCAAAGAGCATTTCTCAATCGAGAAAACGTATCTCAAATTTAATAAAATCCTTGATTTAAATAACGAAATTTTAAGAAAGGGAATATGAAAATTAGTGGAGTTACGATTGTTCGTAATGCTATTCGGTATGGTTATCCGGCGGTAGAGGCCATTAAAGCTGTTTTGCCTATTTGTGATGAGTTTATTGTGAATGTGGGGGATTCCAGCGACGGTACCCTTGAATTGATCAAATCTATTAAGGACCCCAAAATAAAGATTGTTGAGCGCGTGTGGGACATGTCGATAGGTCAAGATGTCCTTTCCCTGGAAACAGATTACGCAATCAGTCAATGCCAGGGTGATTGGGTCATTTATGCCCAGACGGACGAACTTATACACGAAGAGGACCTCTGGCAAGCGAAGAAATATATGCAACGATATCTTAACATTTTAGATGTGGACGGATTCCACTTTAAATGGCTTCATTTTTATGGCAGTTTTTACCGTTATCGAATTGACGCGGGGTGGTTTCAGAAACAGATCCGCATCATAAGAAATGATGGCTTGTGCGAATCTCACGATGGAGCTTGGGGGTTTCGGCGTAAAGACAAAAAACCTATGAGGACAGTGAAGACCCCTTTTTTCATTTATCATTATGGATGGGTCAATGATCCGCAGATGATGGCCGTTAGAAGAAAAAATGCGTATGAGGTTGGCATGGCTGGGCCTATGGAATTTCAGGTAAGCGAGTTTGAAAAATCTTTAGACAAGATCAAGCCATTGTTAACAAAATTGGGCCAATCATCTGACAGGTTTGAAAATATTGATACTGCTGTGGATTGGTTAAACAAATGTATAGAACCATTTCAGATTTACGCTGACTATATAAAGTCAAACAAGGTAGACAAAAATGTACAAGATTTTCTCCCTATCAATTTTGAAACGATGACTGAAGCCCATCTGAAAAATTTAGCTTTTAGCGCTAATGGGCGAGGGTTTAAGAGGGCCATATTAAACTATCTTTATCCGCACGAGACGCCCAAGATGTATTTTTCTCAATTAACTGAAAAAGAAAAGAAACCTGAATACGACTATGGTGATTTAAATAGGTTTCCAGTTTATTTTGGTACTCATCCGGCGGTGATGCGTCATTTGATTGAGCAGCATGTTGTGAGTCAACAAGATTGGCAAAAAATCGTCAGTCGATATTGGTGGAATCCGTTATTATGGTTTAGGGTCCGTTATAAGACTGGCCGACGGGTTAAAGAGCGGATTACCTAGGATGTTTAGAACAAAACTTAGATTCCTTCAAGCAACACGCAAACCCAAAGACATTTTTTTATTGTTTTTGTTGGCGTTGCTTCTGCTTTGGAACCCTTCTTATTTACGTCAACAGCTAAACCTTTTTGAATGGGGATTGTATCTGCCTGGAATTGATGCCATTTCTCAGGGGCAAGTGCCTTTCAGGGATTTTTTTCATCTGCGGGGGCCTTTCGAGCTGTATGTTCCTGCGCTTTTTATGAAAATATTCGGTTTTAGGGCGGATGTTTTGGCGGCCTACTTTTATTTTGGCACCGTATTGACGATACTTGTAGCTGTGCTTATCGCGTATGAACTTATCCAGCAAAGGGTCTTACTTTATTCTTTCGTGTTGATTATAGTGACCAGGACTTTTCCTCGGGTGGCTTTCACCTTTTGGGGAGGGATGCGTTATGCATGGGGATTATTAGCGGTATGGTGCTTAATTCGGTTTTTGAAAAATAATCGGCCCGGCTGGCTTTTGGCGGCGGGGTCTTTGGCCGCGATAGGTATTTTGACGAGCGTTGAAATCGGCGTTATTGTTTTGTTTGCTTTTATGGCAGCGGCTGTAATGGGCAATAATACAACATTACAAAGTCGAAGGGATAGGGTCTTTTGGTCATGGGTATTTTTAGTTGGGTTTTTGTTAATAACGTTACCTTATGGCATTTATCTGCTAAGGCAGAATGCCTTTGTGCCATACTTACAGGCACAATGGGTCGTTGTATCACATATGCAAAAGACTTTTTTGCAACTAGACAGGGTGCCGGATACTATCCCGAAATTTTTGCATGCCATATTTTTTCCACAAGACAAGAGCTTTTATCAAATGACGCCGATGTACTGTTATATGATTTTCTTTTCTTTTTATTTTTGGCGCGTGTTTAATAAGAAAGTTACTGCCTTAGAGCAGGCCGCTTTGGTAGTGGCGGTGTATGGCTTGATTTTATTCTTGACGGGATTTCGTAAAATACAGTTTGTGGAATATGAGATGTCTTTACAGCCTGATAAAATTATTTTATTTTATTTGTTTGGGCAGTTTATCATATGGGCACAGCAAAAGTTTGAAAGGTTCAAATGGGTGGGGCCGGCACTGTTAGCCGCGGTGATAATATCATCAGTGATATATAGTGTCGGCCGTTTTCAAACGAGATATTATAAATCTTCCTGGGTTTGCCAGTTGATATCAGGTAAGGATAAGGGAAAAGGGGCATTGATCGATGGATCTTCGGTCACTCCCATTGATTTGCCGCGCATCAGGCATATGATCATCCCCGTATGGCAAGCGAAAGATTTAGAACAATTAAAAGCTTTCGTCGATGGACATGTGCCGGCGCATGAAGCAGTGTGGATGTATCCGGAACTTGGCAGCCTGCATTTTATACTCAACAGGCCTTGGGTAGGGCGTTTCCCCATGGCCACATTATCCTGGATGAATGAAGGCTGGTTTGCTGATTATGCGGCAGCGCTGGAACGTAATCCTCCCAGGTATGCCATTGTCAGCAAGGAGAAGCAGTTTTATTTCGACAGGGCTTATTTTTTAGTATCTGCCAATCGCATTAAGCAGGAGCGCATGATGCAATTTCTGTATAATCATTATGTGATCGAAACTCAAACGCCGACCTATTTTGTATATCGGTATACACACTAAGGCATAAGAATTAGCAATGTAACTATTATGGTTTAGGGTCCGTTATAAAACCGGCCGACGGGTTAAAGAGCAGATTATCTAAAACGCAGAAACGATGTTTATGAAAACAACAAATGTCAGTACAGGACGTTACTGGTTTTATTTCTTTCTTCTTGTCGCCATTGCCTTCAAATTCTCTCTTTTCTTTTATATCGTTACCGTTATGCCGGGGGCTGTTCTCAAGCCAGACTCGTTTCTATATCTTCAGGGGGCAGATTCGATCAGGAATTTTTTCCTTCATCCACAATATGGTTTAACGCATAGCGCGTATTCTTTGCCGGGGTATCCATTGATCTTGGCCGGTTGTCTTTATGGCCTGGGTTTGTCAATTTATCAGATGGTTTTTATCCAAATTCTTTTGAATTTTCTAACGGCCTTTGTTGTAGCGCGGATTGCCCGTTCGATAAATCCGAACTGGGCGGCCCTTAGCGCGCTCATTGTTCTTCTGGATTTGCCTCTGACAGTTTACTCACAGATCATCCTGACGGAAGCGGTTTTCATTCTTGTTTTGTCATGCT
>CAZABZ010000098.1:0-2516 GCA_964483535.1 uncultured Planctomycetales bacterium
ATCAATACCTGTCGACGGCAAGTCTCTTTTAGCGGGCTTGGTATTTGTATAAATAATTATTTCCTCAACGATTGCGCCATAAACGTTTAAAGCGTCTTTTAAATATGGGTTTGGCAGGGACGAACGCGGAAACAAAATACGCTTACCTTGCACATTCACATGCTGTGTTATGGCTTTGAGCAGGCCCTGCGCTGTTGCTTCCTGGGGCACAACTGTGGCTTGAATATTATATTTTTGTAAGGCTTCCTGGGTTCTGCTCCCGATGACAGCAAATATTTTGTCTTTAAATTGTTCTGGAGAGGGCCTCGCAATGACATGAAAAGAATGCTCAACCGCATAGGAGCTGGTGAATACAATGATGTCAGCGGATTCAAAGGATTTCAGGAAATTTTTTTGTTGGGCTCCGCTTAATGCCATTGGCTTGATGTCAATCATGGGCCAGGGTAAGATTCTTCCCAAATGCCTGTACATGTCCGGATGCGTGCCGCAATGCAAAAGTGTTTTTTGACGACGGACATCAAGGACACTAAACAAACTCTCTAATTCATGCTCCTCTTGACGCCCCACCACCGCTAACTGGCCTTGCAGGGGCGTGCCTTCCCATGGGAAAATATCTTTAATTTCTCCTTCAAGTTTCAATCGTTTAAGGGCACAGGCAGCTACCACAATGCCATCCACCTTACCTTCTTTGAGCAATTGTAAACGCTCGTCAATGGTGCCGCGGATGTTGACGATAATGACATCAGGACGCATCTGAAGGATTTGCTTTTGGCGCAAAACACTGCTGGTTCCGACTTTGGATTTTGGAGGTAAATCTTGCCAATGGACGCGGCTGACCCAGGCGTCTTTGTTGTCCAAACATTGGGTCAATGCAAAGATTTTTAAACCCTTGTGTAAATTTTGCGGCAGGTCTTTGGCGCTGTGGATGGCTATGTCTGCCCTGCCTTCTATCAGGGCACGGTCAATAGTGTCCGTAAAAAAATCATCGCGGCTGTTTGTGAGCGGCGTGCTTTTGTCTTTGTCTCCGGCAGTTTCGAATTTAATTGATTCGTAGTCCAACACGATGCCTTGGGCTTTTAAATCACCGATGATTTCTTCAACTTGGGCCAAAGCCAGCGGGCTTGAACGTGAAGCTATAGAGATCCTATAAGACGTAGCGGTCGACGACATATTCTGAAAATGGGAAGGCACAGGTAAGGGCCGGAGATACGGCATTAAGGACATGAACGCTTTTGTGATCGCCTTCCACTACAAAATCTTGTACAAGATTAAGTGTTTGTTTATCCAAAAGCTGTGCCCTGATGCCGGGCTTTGTCCATTCTGTGAATCCTTGAGGGTCAATCGTCTTGACCATAGATCGCGCCAGCGAAATAAAATACTTCTTACTGTATTTACGCATTTCCTCATGCGCCAGTGAACGGAAATTAAAAGCATTGGTCAAATATAATTTTGATTCAAAAAACAATACTTCGGTCAGTTCATTAAATGAAAAACCATTCCTTAAATTATAATTCTCCCGCCAAAGGGCCGGAATGGCCGTTGGCCCGATTTTAATGCCTCCGGTCACTGTCTTGGTGTAATGCACCCCCAGAAAAGGGTTTTTTAAATTTGGCACAGGATAAACATTGACCTTGATATCAGTCTTATTCTTTGTGTATTTTAAATAAAGGCCTTTATAAGGGATCATGGTGTATCTTATTCCAAAGCCGAAATCCTGGGCCACTTTATCAGCGTAAAGACCGGCACAGTTGATGATTTTACCACCCTCAAAATCGCTTTGACTTGTCCGGATAATATTTAGAGAACGGCCTAAATATTTCGTATTGTAAGCAAATTCAACGTCAGCTTTAAGCAGATCATTTTTGATGGCCGCGCATACTTCTTGAGGATCGATGCTGGCAGTGTCCGGAGAGTATAAAGCGCGTTTAAAAGTTTTTACGTTGGGGTCGATATCAGAAACTTGATGTTCATCAATCAGGCGGACATTTGAACCGTTGCGTTGGCCGCGACGCAAAAGCTCGTCCAATTGGCCTAACTCATGCTCATTTTGGGCCACCACTAGTTTGCCGCATTCGTTTAGGCCTAAGCCTTTGGCTTTAACATAGGCCTTCATGGCCCGGCTGCCGTCAACCGTAAATTTGGCCTTAAGGCTGTCGGCCGTGTAATAAAAACCTGAATGCAGCACACCGCTATTAAGGCCGGAAGCATGCTTGGCCTCACCCGGCTCTTTATCCAAAATCAAAACATGGGCATCTTGTTTACGATTTTTGATGGCGTATGCAACCGTCAAACCGATAATACCCGAACCGATAATTATAAAATCATATTTCTTCATTAGAATTACTCAATTTGATTCAAGAGATGTGCCGTTTACGGCGCTCATAAGATCTGGTATATTATAGGGAGCTTTCTCCTATTAATTAAATCAATTAACCTGGGAGGTATTTATGAATAAAATAATAATTTTCTTAATGATTGTCATTACGGCTTTAAGTTTTAGCTTGGCGACAACGATG
>CAZABZ010000098.1:2616-4666 GCA_964483535.1 uncultured Planctomycetales bacterium
AATTTTCTTAATGATTGTCATTACGGCTTTAAGTTTTAGCTTGGCGACAACGATGCAAAGTAAGGCCCAAGATAAAAGCTATTCAGGCATTGTTCCATTTGCCACCAGTGGTAACCGTCTGGGATTTTTGGATCAAAGCAATGGCCGAGTTTATATTTATGACAGCGATACCCTAAATTGTTTATTCGTTGGGCAAATCCAGAGTTTGGGCAAGCCCATTCAAATGATAACATCTACTACTGTTCACAGCATAAACGAATGAACGAAAACAAGCAACCTTTTGTCACGACTTGTTTTTAAAATATTCAACCGTATGCTTTAATCCCTCTTCAAAACCGACTAACGGTTGATATTTAAGTTTCTGTTGGATCTTGCTTATATCCGCGCAGGTCCTAAACACGTCCCCTGCCCGTACAGGCAAGAATTTTGGTTTTATGTCCTTACCGATGATGCGGTTTAACGCGCTCACCAAATCCAAAACCGTATTGTCTTTTCCGTTGGCCACATTAAAAACCTCATGTTTAATGCCGGGGGTCGTGGCTGAAAGGATATTGGCGGAAATAACATTCTCAATATAAGTAAAGTCCCTGGATTGTTTGCCTGTCCCGAAGATCGGCGGCGCTTCGCCATGTAAGATGCAATGAATAAATTTAGGAACAACAACGGCATACTCATCATCAAGCGCCTGTTTGGGGCCAAAAACGTTAAAATAACGAAGGCAAACAGTTTCAACCCCGAAGAATTCAGAAAAAACGCGGCAATAATACTCACCGGCAAGCTTGCTTAAGGCATAGGGTGAAATCAGAAGCGGCAGGTGATCTTCTTTTTCCGGAAAGTTATCGGTATTTCCGTAAATGGAACTCGATGAGGCAAAAACAAGCCTTTTAATCTTGTGTTTGGAGGCCGCTTGCAAGACGCGCAAGATCCCGTCGATATTGACCCTATTGTAACTTAATGGGTCATCCAGTGATTTAGGGACAGAACGTAACGCCGCCTGATGAAGCACGTAATCCATACCCTGGCAAGCTTTATCGCAATCAACGGGATTTGTAATATCTCCACGGATAAGTTCGAATTTGTCTTTGCCTAATCCTGCAGCAAAATCCAGATTTTCTTCTTTGCCGGAATAAAAATTATCCAGCACGCGGACAAAAGACCCTTGTTTGATTAAGTGCTGGGCAATACTTGACCCGATAAATCCCGCTCCACCTGTGATTAAATATTTATTCATAGTTATTTGGATTTATTGGCGAGGGTAATCGTCTTGGATACGGAAAATATCATCCTCTGTCAGGTATTCTCCACAGGCAACTTCGATGAATACCAGGGGTTTCTCATATGGGTTTCCAATGCGATGCGCAGCACCTAAAGGGATATCCACCACACTGCCCGGCCCCACAGGGATTTCCTCTTCGTCAATGATAGCTAATCCTTGGCCATGCACAATGATCCATTTTTCAGAACGGTATTGGTGCTTTTGAAGACTTAGGCGCTTTTTAGGGTTGACTTCCACACGTTTGACCCAAACGCCATCTTCTTGGTAGAATTTTTGATATTTGCCCCAGGGGCGAGTGGCTTCTTCTAAAAATTTCATTGTTTAAGCGTACCGGAACATGGCTTCAATGGTTTTTAGCGCCCGTAGGCGTGTGGGTTCATCCAAAACGACCCTGTCTCTGGGTAAAGGATTCTTAAGGGTCCGTAAGATATCTTCAAGTCTATTGGATTTCATGAATTTGCACATGGTGCAAGAGCCGATCAATTGTTTGTCGGGAAATTCTGACTGCAGGCGCGCGGAAAGCCCGCATTCAGTCAGCATCAGGAATTGCTTGGAGCCGGTTTTCTTCATATAACTTAACATTTGCTCGGTACTGCCGACAAAATCAGAATTATCCACGATGGCAGAGTTGCATTCAGGATGGCTGACAATTTTGGCATCGGGATACTCGGTCCTTACTTTATGTATATCATCCATGCCATACTCTTCATGAACATAGCAGGTGCCGGTATAAAATTTGATGTCCTTTTTGATCCCCTGACGTTCCATATAATT
>CAZABZ010000099.1:0-4620 GCA_964483535.1 uncultured Planctomycetales bacterium
ATAAATCTCCGCCCCCTTGCGGGTTCCCTGCTGATGTAAAAGCGGCAAGTTTTTTTCCCGCGAGTTGGGCCTTTACCCAATATTTAGCAACCGAGTCCATATAAGTCTTCATTTCAGCTGAAACATTGCCAAAATAGGTTGGTGATCCCACAACAATGAGATCGCTCTCGAACATAACTTCGGGAGTAGCAACCGGGAGACTCATCATATTTTTTAAATTTTCTTTTGCCGCCAAAGGAACGCCTTCCTGTTCTGTCCAATCAGGGTCTTTGACCCTGAACAATGAAACATTTTGCCCCTTTTTCTTAAAACTTTCGTAAAAAGTTTTAGCCACTAAATAATTATTTGCGCATACACTGTGAAAAATAATAGATATCCTCATAACTTCCCTCCCTTTAAAAATTTATCTCAATGCCCACAGGGCAATGGTCCGAACCCATCACGTCTTTTAATATGAAGGCTTTTTTAAGTTTAGGTAATAAGTTTTCCGTAATAAAAAAATAATCGATACGCCAGCCCACGTCCCTGGCACGGGCAGCCGTATAATAATCCCACCAGGTATAATGCCCGCCGTCCTTGGTGAAATGACGGAAGGTGTCAACATATCCGCACTTAATGAATTTACCGACCCATTCCCTTTCTTGGGGAAGAAAGCCTGTGTTTTCAGCGTTTTCTTTCGGTCTTGCCAGATCTATTTCAGTATGGGCGGTATTGACGTCCCCTGTAATAATGATTTTTTTACCTTTTTTATGCAATTTTTCGGCTTCTGTCAGGAAGGCATCATAAAATCTCATTTTAAAAGGCACTCGTATATTTCCGGCCCCGCCGTTAGGATAATAAATATTAAATAAAATAAAATTGCCGTAATCCGCGATCAGCGTGCGGCCTTCAGAGTCAAATTCTTTTATGCCTAAGCCTTCGACTACGGATTTTGGTTGAATTTTTGAATAAATGCATACTCCGCTATAGCCTTTTTTTTCTGCCGAAGACCAGTAAGAGTGATACCCTTCGGGTTTAATGAATTTTTCTGTCAATTGTTCCGGGCACGCCTTGGTCTCTTGCAGGCACAGGATATCAGGGGATTCTTTTTGAAGCCACTCAAAAAATCCTTTTTTTTCGATAGCGCGTATGCCGTTGACGTTCCAGGATAATAATTTCATAATTGAACCGGTACTCTTTTGCCACCCCAATGACCGGGGCTCTTTTCAAAAACACCTGCGATGGTGTGCCCGCAAAAACCGCATGTATTATCTTTCAAATTATATTCCCCCAAAACAAACCCATCGCGTTCAATCAACAATTTTTTACATGATGGGCAATAGGTGCTTGAGCCTGTCGTATCATGCACGTTACCGGTATAAACGTAATGAAGCCCTTTAGACAATGCAATGTCCCTTGCCCCCTGCAAAGTATAAATAGGAGTAGGCCCGATATCCAGCATTTTATAATCCGGATGAAAAGCGGTGAAATGCAACGGCACGTCAAGCCCCAGATTATCCGCGATCCATTGGCACATATCAGCTGTCTCTTGTTTTTGGTCATTAAGGCCATTGATCATTAAATTAGTAATCTCAAACCATACCTTTGTTTTTTTCTTTAAATACAGCAGAGTATCCAATACAGGCTGCAAATGGCCTAAGGCAATCTTATTATAAAAGTCTTCCGTAAAACCTTTAAGGTCCACATTTGCGGCATCCATGTGTTCATAAAATTCTCCACGGGCTTGAGGGGTTATATAGCCGGCTGTGACGGCAATGGTCTTAATACCAAGTTTATGGCATTCGATGGCTGTATCTATGGCGTATTCTGCAAATACCACGGGATCATTATAAGTAAAGGAAATGCTCGGGGCCTTCAATCGATGGGCGGCTTGGGCGATTTCTTGAGGGGAAGCTTCTTCTGTCAGGCGGTCAAATGCTTTGGATTTGCTGATGTCCCAGTTTTGGCAAAATTGGCATCCTAAATTGCATCCGGCTGTGCCAAAGGACAAAGTTGATGTTCCCGGAAGAAAATGGTTAAGGGGTTTCTTTTCAACAGGATCAAGGCAGAATCCGCTGGAGCGGCCGTAGGTGGTCAAAACCATTTGACCGTCGATATTCTGACGCACAAAACAAAATCCCCGCTGGCCTTCACTTAAAGTACACAGGTGCGGGCAAAGATGGCATTGTAAACGGCCATCATCGGTTTTGTTCCAATAACGACCTAAATACGGCATAAGGCTTAAGGTGTTTTTTTGATTTCGTCAGGTGATATGATACCAATGGAAACAACCATCTTGAGAGCCTCTTCCACTGTCCAGCCGCAATCTGAAGTTTGGGAAGGCTTAACAATAAAAACAATACCTGTCAATGGATGAGGGGAAGAAGGCACAAATATTCTTAACAACTCTTCGCCATTTTGATCTTTGATACTGCCTGTTACAAAACCCAGCATCCATCCATTGCCGTTGAAGCTATTGACCAAAACAGCTTTTTTAAAAGCTTGTTTTTGCGGATCAGCTACGGACAGGTTTTCGGTAAGTTGTTTGCCGACCCCATAAATGACTTTAATAATAGGAATACGTTCAGAAATATATTCGATAAGCTTAAAAATTTGTCGTCCGATCACATTGCTAAATACCAATCCTATAAAATACAAAGTGATCAGAAGCAGCAGGATGCCCAAACCCGGAATTTGGTGGATATTGATAAAATTAATATAATGTGCCAGGAATCGTATCACCTGTTTATCAATAAAGTCGTATAAAAGCCATACCGCTGCAACGCATAAAAGAAGAGGGGTGATGGCCAGAAAACCGCGCAGAATGTAGACGCCCGCATGATTAAAGAAGTTTTTCATAGGGATTTATATTAGCATAAAAAAGCAGAGACAGACAACAAAAAGGTGACAGGTACATTTAATAAATGTGCCTGTCACCTTTTTGTCATCTTTTTGTCTTTTTATTTAGCGGAACTCAATGCCTCTTGTAGCTCTGCTAAGGCATGGTTAATAGCTTCAATCGCTTTAACTTTATGTCCGCCGTAATTTGAAGAGGCTTTTTCTAAATCTTCTTTAGCGCCTCTAAGCTTACGCATGGCTTTATGAATTTCCGGGTGATGCTCATGATGCATGGATTTTACAGCAACTGGAACTTCAGTAGGGCCGGCAGGTGCTTGGGCCGGTGGTGGCGTTTGAGCCAAACAGGTCCCTGTTAAAATAAAAGCACCAAACAACAACGACATCAAAACTTTTTTCATACAATCTCTCCTTCTTTGTCCCGCCTGCCCCGCAACTTTATTGCTACGGCTCTTTACCGGTATTCGGAATAACGGGATATGTTAAAAATTATTTTGTTATTAAGTGTATCTTACAAATGATTAAAACAAGATTAGAGTAAAATTAAAAAATACTCATGGTGGGCATGAATGCTATCCCGAGATCAAAAAGATTCCGGTCTGGGCAAAAACATTAGGGAACAAATATACCCGTTGGTCTTTGCCAAGGAATGCCTTACGTTCAATCTTGATCTTTTTCTTCCGGCAATATTCAATAAAATCCAAGATGCTCAGAAAATGAAGGTTCGGCGTTTCATGCCATTGATACGGCAAAGAAGCGTTGACCGGCGTTTTTCCGCCAAATAATATCTGCAAGCGGGAGCGGTAATACACGAAATTAGGAAAACCCACCACCACTTTTTTCCCAACCCGCAAAGCATCCTGAAGGACCCGATCCACATGAAGGATCTGCTGCATGCTTTGGTTTAAGATCACATAGTCAAAGGACTGGTCCTTATAATCTGCCAAGCCATTTTCGATGTCCCCGTGCAGGATATTCAACCCTTTGGCGATGCATTTATAAATTTCCTCATCGCTGATCTCGATCCCGTGACCGCGTGCTCTTTTTTCCTGAATGAGCAAATGCAGAAGTTCTCCATCCCCGCATCCAAGATCAAGGACTGAAGAGTCCTTCTTTATCCATTCCAGGATAATGCGGTGGTCGGGACGGATATTGTCATGTTGTTGGGCCATTGCTTACCTCATGATCATGAAAAACTTTTTTTAAAAAATGCCGGATCAAATGTGATTCCTCCTCAATTTCCAATAAAAAAGCATCGTGCCCGTACGTGGAATCCACTTCGCAATAACTTGTCTGAAGTCCTGCGATTTTGCAGGCCTTGACGATCTCTTGCGATTGATACGCCGGATATAACCAATCGGACTTAAAAGCGATCACCATGACCTTCGCTTGTACGTGTTGAAAGGCTTCCCGTACCGATTTGCCGGCAAAACCATCAAAATGGTCTATCGCCTTGGTGATGTACAAATACGTGTTTGCGTCGAATCGTTTGACGAAATTATCTCCCCGGTAGCGCAGGTACCCCTCGACTTCAAAATCCGCGGTAAACTTCTCACGCTCATCGGAAGACCATTTCTTTTGTCGTCCAAACTTTTCTGTCATTGAAACATCACTCATGTAGGTGATATGGCCGATCATTCGCGCGACAGCGAGCCCCTTGGCTGGCGGCTTACCTTCATAATAATTCCCGAAGTTCCAATGTGGATCAGCCATAATCGCCAAGCGTCCGGCTTCATTAAACGCGATTTGTTGCGGTGAATGCCTGGCTGTCGTGGCTATCGGGAT
>CAZABZ010000100.1:0-4586 GCA_964483535.1 uncultured Planctomycetales bacterium
TCTTCTAAAACCCTGCGATAATCACGCGGATAAACTTTTATAAATTGCTCCAGGACTTTCGGCCAATCTTTTAGTATGCCCTGGGCCACGCTTGATTGAGTGTATTTAAAATGTTTTTCAATCAACTCCTTTAATTCCAAAATATCTTTTTGTTCTTTAACAGGGACCAAGTCTACCATGCCGGGATTATGGTTCTTCTGCAAAAGTCCTTCACGGTCCCACACATAAGCAATGCCGCCGGACATCCCTGCCGCAAAATTGCGGCCCGTGGGGCCAATGACCACAACCCGCCCGCCGGTCATATACTCACAGCCGTGGTCCCCGACACCTTCAACCACCGCCAACGCGCCGGAATTACGCACCGCGAAACGCTCGCCGACGAGCCCGCGGAAAAACGCCTCGCCTTTGATAGCGCCGTACAAAACCACATTACCCACGATAATATTGTTTTCAGGAACATACGATGCGCCCTTGGGAGGGAAAACGACAATGCGCCCACCTGAAAGGCCCTTGCCCACATAATCATTGGCTTCACCTTCAAGTGTAAGGCTGATCCCATGGGCTAAAAAAGCGCCAAAGCTCTGGCCTGCCGAGCCCTTGAATTTAATTTGGATAGTATCGTCAGGCAATCCCGCCAATCCGTATTTGCGCGCAACCAAACTGGAAAGCATGGTGCCCACGGTGCGGTGAATATTGCGAATGTCCGATTCAATTTTTACCGGCGTTTGCTCTTCAATCGCTTGAAGGCTTTGGCTAATCAACATATTGTCCAAGGCCTTCTCAAGACCATGGTCCTGAGTAGCGCTGTGATATCTGCTCACTCCTTTAGGAACGTCAGGACGATGCAAAATATTCGTCAAGTCGACCCCTTTGGCTTTCCAATGATTGATGGTCTCCTTGGTATCCAGCATATCGACACGGCCGACCATATCTTCAAATTTTCTAAAGCCAAGCTCAGCCATGATCTGGCGTACTTCCTCGGCGATAAAGGTAAAGTAATTAACCACATGCTCCGGACGGCCGGTGAATTTTTTGCGAAGCTCCGGGTCCTGGGTAGCCACACCGACGGAGCAGGTATTCAAATGGCATTTACGCATCAAAACACAGCCCATGGTGATCAAGGCGGTGGTGGAAAACCCGAACTCATCGGCGCCTAACATCGCGGCCACAACAACATCCCGTCCGGTCTTTAATTGCCCGTCGGTTTGTACGCGTATGCGCCCGCGCAAATCATTCATCACCAAAACCTGCTGGGTCTCGGCAAGGCCCAATTCCAGGGGTAACCCAGCGTGTTTGATAGAAGTCTGCGGTGAGGCCCCGGTGCCGCCTTCATAGCCGGAGATCAAAACATGGTCCGCCTTGCCTTTGGAAACACCCGCCGCGATCGTACCCACCCCGATTTCAGAAACCAACTTGACAGAAATCATGGCCTGAGGATTGGCATTTTTCAAGTCATGGATCAATTGGGCCAAATCCTCGATGGAATAAATGTCGTGATGAGGCGGCGGGGAAATCAGAATGACCCCGGGTGTCGTATGGCGGGTGGCCGCAACTTCCTTAGACACTTTATGTCCGGGAAGCTGACCGCCCTCGCCGGGCTTGGCCCCCTGGGCCATTTTGATCTGAAGCTGGTCCGCGTTAACCAAATATTCGATCGTCACCCCGAAACGGCCCTGGGCCACCTGCTTGATGCGGCTGCGGCGCCAATCACCGTTGGGATCTTTTTTAAAACGCACGGCATCCTCGCCGCCCTCCCCGGTATTTGAAAAGCCGCCTAAGCGATTCATCGCAATGGCCAAAGTCTCATGGGCTTCCTTGGATATAGAGCCATAACTCATGGCTCCCGTGGCAAAACGTTTGACTATCTGGGAGGCGGGCTCGACTTCTTCAATAGGGATGGAATGCCCTGTTTTAAATTTTAAAAGCCCTCGGATATTGGCCAATTGACGGCTATGTTCATTGACCGCTTTGGAATATTGTTTAAAGACCTGAAAATTGCCCGAGCGTGTCGCGTGCTGTAAAAGGGCGATCGTTGTCGGATTTAATTGATGGTACTCCGCTTCTTTGCGCCAATAATATTCTCCTTCTTCCTCTAACATGCCATCTTGCGCCGGCCAACGCGGATAGCCTTTCTCATGGCGCATCAAAGCCTCTTGGGCCACCGTATCAATACCGATCCCGCCGATACGTGAAGGGGTTGCCGTAAAATATTTATCTATCAACTCCTGCCCTAAGCCCACCGCCTCAAAAATCTGCGCCCCGCAATAGGATTGGATCGTGGAAATACCCATTTTAGAAATAATCTTATACAAACCCTTGTGGCATGCCTTCAGGAAATTCTTCTGCGCGTCCTCGAAGGTCATCGTGGGCAGATCAAACTTCTTGTCCTTAAGCATCGCTGCAATGGTCTCAAAAGCCAGATACGGATTGACCGCGTTAGCGCCATAACCGATCAAGACCGCGAAGTGATGCAATTCCCGCGCCTCACCTGTTTCAAGCACAATACTGACCTTGGTACGGGCCCCCTGGCGGATCAAATGATGATGCAGCCCGGCGCAGGCCAACAGCGAGGGGATCGGTACTTTATGAGCGGAAATGTCCCGGTCCGAAAGAATCAAAATGCTAAAACCCTCTTTAATGGCCTTGTCTGCTTTAGCGCACAATGCCTTAAAAGCTTTTTCAAGCCCTTCTACCCCGTCCTTTTTCTCAAAGACCGCCGGCAACGTCAATGCTTTTAATGCCCCCTGATGGATACGGCTGATCTTTGCCAATTCTTCATTGGTCAACACCGGATGCTGGATCCATAAACGATGGCAATGCTGAGGGCCCTCCTCGAGCAAATTGCTCTCCGGACCCAACATCATGTCCTCACCCATCACAATCTCCTCGCGGATAGCGTCAATGGGAGGATTGGTCACCTGGGCGAATAATTGTTTAAAATACTCATAAAGAAGTTTGGGCTTGTCCGACAATACCGCCAAAGGCGTATCTGACCCCATGGAACCGGTCGCTTCTTCGCCTAAAACCATGGGCTTCAATATAATCTTCAGGGCTTCAATCGTATAACCAAACGCACGCTGGCGTTGGCACAGGGTCGTTTCATTAAGACCATGCACTTTTTTAGGCTCAGGCAAGGAACGTATGTCCACAATATTTTCCCTGAGCCATTTCTCATACGGCTGACGAGCGGCGTACGATTCTTTGACTTCTTTATCGTCGATGATGCGCCCTTCCCTGGTGTCCACTAAAAACATTTTACCCGGCTGCAAACGGCCTTTAGTAACGACTTTTTCAATAGCGACGGGCAATACCCCTGCCTCGGAGGCCATGATCACGATATCATCATTAGTGACCAGATAGCGGGACGGACGCAGCCCATTGCGGTCAAGCAGAGCGCCGACATAACGCCCGTCGGAAAACGCGATGGCCGCGGGGCCGTCCCAGGGCTCCATCAAGCAGGAATGATATTCATAAAAAGCGCGCTTGGAGCGCTCCATCCCCTGATGATTGTTCCAGGCTTCGGGGATCATCATCATCATGGCGTGCGGCAGCGAACGGCCGCAAAGGACGAGCATCTCCAGCACATTATCAAAGGTGGCGGTGTCCGAACCCTGCGGCACGACGATAGGCAATACTTTTTTTAAATCCTCGCCAAAGGCTTTGGAAACAAACTGTTTCTCACGCGTCTGTATCCAGTTGAGATTACCTCGCAAGGTATTGATTTCCCCGTTATGGGCAATATAGCGGTAAGGATGCGACAAGGCCCAGGTGGGAAAAGTGTTCGTGGAATAACGCGAATGCACCAAGGCAATGGCTGAGACCATGGACGGGTTACTTAAATCAGGGAAAAAACGGTCCAATTGCTCGCTCATCAACTGGCCTTTATAAACCAGGGTATGGCTATTAAGCGAGCAGAAATAATAATAATTCTTCTGCGGCAAGGTGGAATTATAGACCTTGTTCCACAAACGCTTGCGGATCACATAAAGTTTGCGGTCAAGGTCTTCCCGAGGGGTTTGGGGGCCGCGGGCAATAAATAACTGTTTGAAGGCGGGCATCACCGAGCGGGCAACACGGCCGATCTTGCCCGGCTCATGGGGCACCTCCCGCCAGCCGATAAGTTTCTGTCCTTCTTCGTGGATAATATGCTCGGTCCACGCCTCAATGATGTTGCGATCGTCTAAAGAAGTCGGCAAAAAAACCAACCCTGCCCCGTAATCGCCGAGGGCGGGAAGTTTCAAATTAATTTTAGCTAATTCCTTACGGAAAAAATCATCCGGCATCTGGATAAGGATGCCTGCCCCGTCACCGGTTTCGGGGTCACAGCCACAAGCCCCGCGATGGGCCAGATTTTCCAAGATCTCAACGCCGTGGCGGACAATGCCATGGGACTTCTTGCCTTTGATATTCGCGATGAAACCTACCCCGCAGGAATCGTGCTCAAATTGCGGATCGTATAATCCTTGTTTCAGTGGAAAGGTCATAATAATAAAGCCTTTTTAGAGTCAAATGTTGTTGCATTGGAAGGGGTTATTTTATTATTTTTCGACGAAAAATGCAAATCAAATTACTACTATGCAAGCATT
>CAZABZ010000101.1:0-1145 GCA_964483535.1 uncultured Planctomycetales bacterium
AAAAAGCGGATGTGATCATCATCCTGACCCAGGACCATTTGCAGGCGGATATTTATAAAAATTCCATTGAGCCGTATTTGACCAAGGGCAAGGCCCTGGCATTCTCACATGGTTTTAATATCCATTTTAAATTTATTGTCCCGCCTAAAAACGTCGACGTTTTTATGATAGCCCCCAAGGGGCCAGGCGCTTTGGTACGCCGTCAGTACGAAGAAGGCCGCGGAGTGCCGTGCTTGGTTGCGGTGCATCAAAATGCCACGGGCAAGGCCTTGAAAATCGCTTTGGCCTATGCCAAAGGCATTGGCGGTTCCCGTGCGGGCATCATCCGGACCACATTCAAAGAAGAAACAGAGACTGATCTTTTTGGCGAGCAGGTCGTTTTATGCGGCGGGACCAGTGAGCTGGTCAAAGCGGGCTTTGAGACCTTGACCAATGCCGGTTATCAGCCGGAGATCGCTTACTTTGAATGTTTGCATGAATTAAAATTAATTGTGGACTTGATGTATGAAGACGGCATCCAAGGCATGCGCAAGCGCGTCTCTGACACGGCCGAATATGGCGATATGACACGGGGAAAACGCATCATCAATGAGCGTACCCGTCGTGAGATGCAGAAGATCTTAAAGGAGATCCAAAAAGGTCAATTTGCCAAAGAATGGATGGCGGAAAATAAAAGCGGCCGCAAAAATTTCCTTAAGATGCGTAAAGCCGGAGAAAACCATCTGGTCGAAAAAGTGGGGGCCCGACTTCGGGGCATGATGAGCTGGATGCCAGCCAAATCGTAAAACATTTTGGCGAAAAAATAAAGGGTCAGTGATATACTACAAGGGCGGCTCTCAAAGCCGCCCTTAATATTTTGCCATATCTAAAAAGGACAGTCTTATGAAAAATGATAAAGTTTTAATTTTTGATACAACCTTGCGCGATGGGGAACAGGCGCCTGGGGCCACCATGAGCCCTAAGGAAAAAATGGAAATCGCCGTTTCTTTGGAGCGTTTGGGCGTGGACATCATTGAGGCGGGTTTTCCCGCGTCTTCTAAAGGGGACTTTGATTCAGTCCAAAATGTCTCCCAGCAGGTGAAGAATTCATTTATCTGCGGTTTGGCGCGTTGCATTGTCAAAGACATTGATGCCGCCATTGAAGC
>CAZABZ010000101.1:1245-4528 GCA_964483535.1 uncultured Planctomycetales bacterium
ATCAACGGTATTGGTGAGCGGGCAGGGAATGCGGCCATGGAAGAAATTGTCATGGCCATTAAAACCCGCCAGGATTTTTATGGCTTGTCCACTAACATCAAAACAAAAGAGTTTTACCGTATTTCGCGTATGGTCGCGAAGGCCACGGGGTTTGTTGTGTCTCCCAATAAGGCCATTATAGGTGCCAATGCTTTTCGTCACGAATCCGGTATCCATCAAGATGGTATCTTAAAGGAACGGCGCACCTATGAAATCATGAATTCCGAAGATTTGGGGATGCCGTCCCATGAGGGCTTGGTATTGGGCAAACATTCCGGCCGCCATGCTTTTAAAGACCGTTTGAAAGGATTGGGCATTGAATTGCCTGAAGTGGACTTAGTCAAGGCTTTTGTCCGTTTTAAGGACCTGGCGGACAAAAAGAAAGAAATTTACGATGAGGACTTAGTGGCCATTGTGGAAGATCAAGGTCATTTAGCCCATGTGGCGTTTAGCTTAGTGGAGTTAATTTCCACCAGCGGGACGAATATTGCCCCTCAAGTGGTGGTGACCATTGAGCATAAAGGCAAAAAACAGACCAAGAAGTCAACCGGCGATGGTCCGGTGGATGCTTGTTATAAAGCCATTGAATCGGTAACTAAATTGAAAGCCAATTTATTGGATTATAGTATCAAAGCCGTCACTCAGGGTAAGGATGCTTTAGGTGAAGTGACGATCAAGGTTGCCATTGAAGGAGAAACGGTCATAGGCCGCGGAGCCAGCACGGACATTATCGAAGCATCCGCCAAGGCTTATATCAACGCGATCAACAAGTTCGTAGCCCAAAAAAATCTGAAAAAATGACCTACGAACCGCCAGCCATATATGGCATCATCGGCAATCCTGTCGAGCACAGCCTTTCTCCTGTGATGCAGAACGCCGCATTTAAGGCCTTGAAAGTCAACGCGGTGTATAAACTATTTCCTTTGGCCGACCAGGAAGAGCTGAAGCTTTTTATGGAAGACTTAAAGGAGGCCGATAATCCTATTTTTGGCCTTAATGTCACGGTGCCCTACAAGCAAGATGTCCTGCCGTATCTTGATAGCATTGATCCTTTAGCGGAAAAGCTTGGCGCGGTCAATACTCTTGTGATTGACCGTAAACGTAAGGTCCGTGGCTTTAATACAGATGGTCCCGGATTTTTAAGTCATTTAACAGAGCTCAATTTTGACCTAAGCGGCAAGCGGGTTGCTATTCTGGGTGCCGGTGGCACAACCCGCGCGATCATCGGTGTCTTGTGCTTGCTCCCTAAAGGTCCCGAGCGCATCACTCTTTATAATCGCACCAGGGCCAATGCCGACACTTTAGTTGAAGAAATCGGCAAAAAGATCAATACGGAGCTTGTCACAATTGTAGATGAGCCTGAAGATTTAAATATTGAACTGACGGACCTTTTGATCAATACGACCAATGTAGGGATGAAGCCGGCTGATCCACTGTTAATTGATCCGGCATCTTTGCATAAAGACATGCTGGTCTATGATGTCATCTATAGCCCTGTGGAAACGAAATTATTGGCACAAGCGCGTCTTAAGAAAGCGCGGACAGCCAATGGTTTGGGGATGCTGTTCTTCCAAGGCGTTTTGGCTTTTTGGCATTGGTCAGAGGTGGAATTAGATGAACGGGTCAAAAAAATAATGAGAAAAGCTTTGGAGGACGCATGTCATGGAATTTAATGCCGTATTAGGTGTTTTTATTTTTATCATCGGCGCCATGACCGGAAGTTTCCTTAATGTATGCATTGTGCGTCTTCCTTTGGAAAAATCCGTTGTTTTTCCAGGGTCTCACTGTGTGGCTTGCCGTACGCCGATTGAGTGGTATGACAATATCCCTTTGATCAGTTGGCTTGTTTTAGGCGGCCGATGCCGGGCTTGCAAAGCAAAGATCTCATTCCGTTATTGGTTTGTGGAATTGCTGACAGGCCTGACCTTTTTTCTTTTTTATCGGCACTACGGGACGCAACCCGTTTTATGGCCGTATTTGTTCATGGTCAGCGGTTTTATTATCGCGATTTTTGTGGATTTTAAGCATCGCATTATCCCTGATGAAGTTTCCATTGGCGGCATGATTGCCGGGGTGGCTTTAAGTTTGTTTGTCCCGCAACTGCATGGGACCCATTCACCGTTTTTAGGTGTAGGGTATTCTCTGCTGGGTCTTTTAGTGGGGGGCGGCACCATTTATCTGATGGGGGTTTTTGGTGATTTTGTTTTTAAGAAAGAGACCATGGGTGGGGGAGATGTGAAATTGATGGGGATGGTTGGGGCTTTTATGGGTTGGAAATTGGCCTTGCTAACTTTTTTCCTGGCCCCATTTTTCGGAGCGGGTTTTGGTATTGTTGAAAAAATACGCACCAAGGACAGCACCATTGCCTATGGCCCTTTTCTGATCATGGGGGCCTTGGTGAGTCTGTTTTGGGGAGAAAAAATCATTGATTTTTTACTCGCGGGAGGCATATACCACCTATGAAAAAAACCTTCTTTAATGTCATTCCCACGTTTTCTAATGTCATTCCCGCGAAAGCGGGAATCCAGTGCTTTTCTTTATTCTTTTTACTTGTTTTCCCGGTAGCTGTAAGTCTTGCGACAACACCGTCTCCACAGAGAATGTCTCCGGTGACAAGCATCTCTTTAACTTATGATTTGGATAAATCCTCTTTGCATATAGAGGCAGTGCATCCGTCCAACAATTGGGAAATTGATTATGTGCGTATGATGACGGTGTCTTTAAACGGCCAGGTAGTTTCGACCCTTAATTATTATCATCAAACGTCGGCCGCGGGATTTTCGGAGGATGTACAGCTTCCTGCTAAAGTGGGGGACGTGATTACGGTGGATTTATTCTGTACCGGTGGCAGCAGCATGTCAAAAGATTTAACGGTAACAAAACCAGGAGAATAACTATATGCGTTATTGTCTTTTGCTTTTACTGCTTTTTATATCTTTACCTATGTCAGCTCAAAACGTTGCCGCCCAGCAAACCGCCTCGCAGGCACAAACAACTTTAATCCAGAAAATTACGATAGAAGGTTTTGTGCTTCAAGATAAGAATCAATTCGTCAATTTGTTTAAACCTTACCGCAACAAGCACTTATCCACAGCTGATATAGATGAGATCCTCCAACAGCTCCAGGAGATTTATGAACAAGCGGGTTATCAGGGTTTAGTATCAATAGACTACCATATTAGAGGAAGGAGCTTGACTTTTACAGTTGCATTCGCAAAGTAATTCTAACGAATTTAAAAAGCCA
>CAZABZ010000102.1:0-4469 GCA_964483535.1 uncultured Planctomycetales bacterium
CCTGCAAAAATTCCCGTACAAATGGCTCCTGTGAATCTTTTAACTGTCGGGCCGTCCCCATGGCCGCGATATGGCTTTCATTGATAATGATAATCCTTGTGGCAATGCGAAACGAATTATTCACATCATGTGATGTCATCACCGTGGTTGATCCTATCTGTTGAGAGACATGACGGATCAAATCCGATATATCACGGCTGCGGATAGGGTCCAATCCTGAGGTTGGCTCATCGCATAACAGGATCTTTGCCCCCAAGACAATGGCACGGGCCAGCCCCACTCTTTTTTTCATGCCGCCGCTTAACTCGTTTGGAAATTTAGATTCTGCCCCATCCAAATCCACCAGTTTTAAAACCTCGCGCACACGCGCGGTGACCTCGGAAGATTTAAGCTTAGTGTGTTCACGCAAAGGGAAAGCCACATTATCATAAACATCCATAAAATCGTATAAGGCCCCCTCCTGAAACAAATACCCCATGTTGCAGCGCACTTTCAAGAGTTGATCTTCGCTCAAAGCATCGATGTTTGCCCCATCGACAATAACCCTGCCTTTGTCAGGACGAAAGAGCCCTATCAAATGCTTTAACAGCACGGTTTTACCGACCCCGCTTAAACCCAGCACAGCAATGATCTCCCCCTCGCTGACATTGAAAGTGATGTCTTCCAGGACACTCTGACCTCCCAATTCTTTATATAGGCCTTCGACTTTAATCATTGTCCCTACGCTCAAAATAACGGAATTTGTTTTTATCAAATTTCGTATAAACGCGCTCATAAGGCTTGACGGCGATTTTATCGACAAAAAGCTGTACGCCTTTGTATTCACCGATCTGAAAAACTTCCGAATCTTGCAGGATCTCATAATCATTGACCGGATACCATTTACCCCCATCGTATTCGATCGGCTCGCCATCGCGTATCCATCCGGCTTCGATCGCCGGAGAGGGATAACTCTGCACCTGGCCGTTATTACCGGAATTCATAGACGCGCATCCGCCCAAGAATCCTGTAAGCATGAACAACAGGCCAAGGACCAGGCACCCTTGTTTATTTTTCATAAATTACCCCCAGAAAGTTAAAATAATTTTAGTCAAAACCGCATCGGATAAAATCACCGCAATATACGAATATGCCACCGCCTTGGTGGTAAACCGGCCGACTCCGGTGGCCCCACCCTTGGTAAAAAACCCTTGATAACAACAAATCCATCCGATGATGATGGCAAAGAAAAAAACCTTGATAAATCCGTTAAAAAAATCCACATAACCCACTGCTTCCAGGGTCTCATGAACATAAAAAGCGCCTGGCAGATGCGCTTGGGACAGGGCTATCATATATCCGCCGGCAATCCCAAGGATTTCAGAAATGATGACCAAAACAGGCAATACCAGCAAACAGGCCAGGAATCGAGGGACCACCAAATACTCGATGGGATCAACTCCCATGGCTCGGGTCGCCTGGATCTGGTCCTGTGTATTCATCGTTCCTAATTCCGCGGTCATCCCCGCCCCGGCTTTCCCCGAAAAAATCAACGAGGTAAAAACAGGGCTAAGCTCCCGCACCAGGGACAACGCCACCAAACGGGCGATAAACTCCTTGGCCCCAAAACGCTGTAAGGTGATAAATCCCTGCAACCCCAGCACCGTCCCCGTCGCGAGTGACGTCAGCATCACGATCACAATCGACTGCACGCCCTGCCCGTACATTTGATTTAAAACATCATTCCACCGGACACGGCCGCGGAAGATCGCCGACAGGATATCCCCCAAAAAGAAAATGGCCTCACCGATACTGCACAGATGTCTGTAAACGCTCTTTAGCAAACGAGGGATCATTGTTTTTCTTTCAACCAAAAAGCCCTAAGTTCCTTGTTGATCTTCTCCTGACGGCTTAAAGGAATATATTTTCCGCCAGAACCTCGACGCGCGTGAAGCTCTCCGGGTTTAGCCGCCGTAAATGCCGCGACGCTCATGACCTTTGTGCCCAGCGAACGCGCGTAAAGGAATATATCTTTATCATCAGAAACAACCACGCAATTCTTCCGGTCGGCATCCTCTTCGACCATCCGCTTGATCTTATCGTCCGCTGAACATCCGTCTGAAAAAATCACCCGTATCTCGCCATGCAAACCATGGGAGCCCTCGGTGCCGTCAAAGACCACCGCCACCTGATTATTCACGCTTCCCTGAGGGCGCGAATCACCAATCCATCTCAAAAGACCAAGGCGCCCTTCTTCAAGAGGAAGGTCTCTGAAGGCCGCCATCTTCTTGAGGACATTGTATCCGTCCAAAAGATAATGTAGTGACATAAAATAATCCGCCCAAAAATCCATTAATGACGGTAAAAGCGGAAGTAATAAGACTTATATCTAACGCCATTGGGTTAGATACTCCCACCAAATAGAGCAAAGGCACCCAACCTATTTCCCTGAAACCCGCCCCCCCGAGGGAAGGCAGGGATGTCACGATACAAACAATGGGCGAAAAAATAATAAAATATTTTAAATCGATATTTTGATGCAACCCCTTGGCTGACAGATAAAATTCAAACGCCAAAACAATCTGCGCCACGATAGAAATGATGATGGCCTCCCAACCCTGTTTCTGCTTGCCTTTCAAGAGCACAATATCATAGTGGAACCTCATCAAATTTTCTTTGATCTTAGGCCATGCCGTAAAAGCCCTGCAGGCAAATGAAAAAATCCGGTGACTGAAAAGCACTACCACAATCGCGCCGGAAACGATGCTCATGGCCACGATGGCCATAACGACTAATTTATTCGTGATGATGCCATGACCAAAAATAAAAGCGACCACCGCAAGGATGACAATCCCCGCGAATCCGCTTAAACGGTCCAGTACAATAGAAGCGAATACTTTAGGCTTATGCCCTCCGATTTCCTCGGCTAACCCTAAACCTTTGATCACATCACTCCCGACGCTTGAAATCGGCGCAAGGTTGCAAAAAAGCCCTAAGAAAAACCAGCGCGTGCTCGATAAACGCCCGGCCTTAAGCCCAAGGGCTTTCATCAAGATCCGCCACCGCCAAAGGATCAAAAAATTAATCAAAAAGAAAATAACACCGGCGGCGCTCATGTAGCGCATATCCGATTTTATGACGGCTTGCCACATCTGCTTGTAATTATTGGTATGAAAAAGCCATGCCAATAACACGAAACTTAAAAAATAAGGGAGTAATACAGAAAAAATATTTCTTAACCTTGATATCACAATATTCCCTGTTCTTTGGTATTCATCGCAGACATCGCTGCCTGATACCCTTGTTGGGCAATATAAGAACTACGCACCAAAGGCCCGCTTTCCACATGCACAAAGCCCATCTCTAAACCCTTTTGGCGATAATCTTCAAATTCTTCAGGACCAAAAAAACGTTCGACCGGCAGATGGCGTTTGGTCCTGGTGGGCGCCAAATATTGGCCGATGGTCAGAATCTGACAGCCCGTCTCACGAAGTTCGCCCATCACCTCGATGATTTCCTCATCGGTCTCGCCGAGACCTACCATCAAAGATGATTTAACAAAGGCCTGCGCGTTAAGCCCGCGAAAACGGCGCAAAACTTCCAAAGAACGATCATGCGAAGCCTGCGGACGGAGTAAAGGGGCTAAACGCCTGACAGTTTCGATATTATGCCCAATCACCTCGGGAGCGGCATCGCTTAATATTCTCAAAGATCGTTCTTTAGCTGAAAAATCCGGGACCAAGACTTCAATTTTAACTTCCGGGGTAAGTCGTCGAATAGCCAAAATAGTTTTGGCAAACTGCAGGGCCCCTTCATCTTCAATATCGTCACGCGCCACCGAGGTCACCACCACATAGCGCAGCCCTAATTGTTTGACCGCCAGGGCCACATTTTCCGGCTCTTCAATATCGATCAAATCCGGTCGTCCGGCGCCAACCGCACAAAAACGGCAAGCACGCGTACACGTGCCTCCTAAAATCATGAAGGTCGCAACCCCTTCTTTCCAGCAGGCACCCATATTAGGGCAATCGGCAGATTCGCAAACCGTATGCAGACGGCCCCCCCTGAAAAATTCTTTCATGGTCCGGACCTTATCCATGTCCGGAATTTCCTGCCTAAACCAGATCGGCAAATCCACTAAGCCTGAATCAAGTCTTCCTTTTGTTATCATAGGGAGCGGCTTTTTTCATCTGCGACAAAATCTTTGAACGATCTTTAGGACCCAAATAATCAAGGATCAATTTCCCCTGCAAATGGTCATATTCATGTTGGAATGCCTTGGCCGCAAGCCCGTCTAACTTGGCCCGTACTTGGGCGTTGTCCTGGTCAATAAATTCCACCCACACGGTCTTGGCGCGTTTGATCTCCACCAATGCGAGGGGGACGCTCAAACACCCTTCTTCCATGACTTCTCTGCCCGCTGTTTTAATGATTTTGGGATTAATGGCCGCGAAAACTTCTTTCCCGGTATCCACCACAAAGATCTGTTC
>CAZABZ010000103.1:0-4400 GCA_964483535.1 uncultured Planctomycetales bacterium
TTTTTGCCCCGTCGAAAAAAAATCAATTCTCCGTTGACACTCCCGCCAATTGTTATAAAGTGATAATATGTATTTTAAACGTTTGGAAATCTTTGGGTTCAAGTCCTTTGCCCAGAAGACCGTGCTGGAGTTTCAGCCGGGCATCTCTGCCATCGTCGGTCCCAATGGCTGCGGCAAAAGCAATGTCTTCGACGCTATCCGCTGGGTCTTGGGCGAGCAAAGCGTCAAGGAATTGCGCGGCTCATCGATGGAAGATGTTATCTTCAACGGTACCGACCAGAAAGCCCCCTTGGGCTTCGCGGAAGTCAACCTCACTTTTTCTAATGAATCCCGGATTTTACCCATAGACCATGATGAAGTCATCGTCACCCGCCGTCTTTTTCGTTCCGGCGAAAGCGAATATTTGATCAATAAGAATACTTCACGTTTAAAAGACGTCGTGGAGCTCTTTTTAGGGACCGGGGTGGGGGCTGAGGCGTATTCGCTCATCCAGCAAGGCAAGGTGGACCTGGTGGTTTCCGCCAAGCCGGATGACCGCCGCCAGATTTTTGATGAAGCCGCCGGGATCACCAAGTATAAGAGCAAAAAGAAAGAAGCTTTAAGCCGCCTTGAAGACACCCAGAATAATTTATTGCGCGTCAATGATATTGTCGTCGAGGTCAAACGCCAGATTGCCTCCATTGAGCGCCAGGCCAAGAAGGCCCAGCGCTACAAACAAGAATTTGAAATTCTCAAGAATTATGAATTGGTTTTGGCCCGTTATCAGATGGCCCGTTTTGATGAGGAGACCCAAGGGATGGCGGGGGCCCTCAAGGCTTTGCAGACCCAAGAGCTTGAATTAACGGCACAATTAGAAGAGTTAAATAACCGCATCGAGAATGAAACTCTCCAATTAGAAGAGATCGAAGAGCGCATCAATGAGTTTAAAGGCCAGGATATTCATTTAGAAAATGAAGCAGCTATGAATACGCGCCAGATTTCCTTTAATGAAGAGCGCCTGCAGAGTATGGATGAGACCTGCCGGCGTCTGCAAGCGGACAAGGCCGCGGCCGTTAGTCGCTGTGGCGAGCATCAGGCTAAAATTGAAGAGATTAAAGGCTCTTTGGTGAGTCTGGCTGAAAATTTGTCCGACCTTCAAGCCAAACTACAGCAAAAGCATATTGATTTAAGCGTGTCAATGCACAGTATAGAGCAGTCTAAAGTTTCTATTGGGCAAGTGGAAAAAGAAATTTTGGGCCTCAACAGCCAGCAGGTGCGTTTCAAAAATCAATTGACCGAAAATATGAAGCATACGATGGAAGCTTTGGCGCGAAAGGCCCGTTTGGAACATGAAAATTCCAAGGTCAATGATGAAAAAGTCCAGGCATATCAGCGTTGTGAAACCATCAATAGCGCTATATCCCAAGTGCAAGCCCAGTTGCAGGAATTGTGGGCCCATTGCAATACCCGTCGTCAGGATTTAGAAGAAAATAGAAGCCGTCTTGCCGTTCAAGAAACCCTGATTGATGATCTTGAGAAAAATCATGTGTTTCTTTTGTCCCAAAAAGAATTTATCCAGAAAATGCACCTCCAGTATCAGGACATCCCTGATCCGGTCGTGGAAGGCCGCTTTATGGCCACTGTGCGTCCGACGGACAAACAGACCGGCATTATCGGCAAGATCAAGAATGTCAGGGTCATCCCGGCCACCGGAGGGTCGCCGGAATTATATGAAATTACTTATGAGACTAAATATGTGGAATTGGACCTGCAGTATTTGGATGATCGCATTGCTGTTATTAACGAAAAATTGGCCCAGGCGAACTCTGCAAGCGCCCAATTAAACCAGCAAATTCAAGAGCAAAGTCATGTTGTTGAGGAAGCCCTTAAAAATATCCAACAGCAGGAGAAGAAATTGTCCGTCCTGGAGGCCCAGAAAAATGATATTGAATTGGTTTCCGGTAAATTGGCAGGTGAATTGGACGTCATCACCTCTGAATTTGCTGAAAGTGAGACTTCCTTAGGGCTTTTGAAAACCCAGGAAGCCGAGCTGTCCGCAAGCTTGCAAGGCATTGGAGGTCAAATCACGCGCTGTCAGGAAGATATTAAATGCAAACATGAGGCCATTGCCGTCAAGGACCAGGAGCGCCAGGAGTTGAACATTGCCGTTGCCCAACTGGAAACCGAATTATCCGCTTTTTCGATCAAGCGAAAAGGGTTTGAGGATAATTTAGCGCTGCATACCCAAAATCTCGACCGCGATTTGGCGGACATTGCCCGCTTCGAGTCTGAAAACAGTGAATTAGAATCTAAAAAAATTAAAATTGGTGAAGATATTGTCCTTCTACAACAGGCGATCGAAGAATTGCAGCGTAAAAAAGAGGCCTTAAGGGTGGTCCTCAATGAAGAGTCAGCCAAAAAAGAAGAGATGTCCCGTCGACTGAATGCTTTACGCAACGGGATCCATGGGATCGAGGATGGGATCATCCGGGTTAAAACCGATATGCACCATCAGCAGATGCGTCAGCAGGAAGTGCAATTCAATCAACGGGCCATTAAAGATCGCTTATTGCAGACCTATAAAATTGATTTAGATCAAATACAGAGTGAACCGGTGTTGCCAGCCGAGATGCCTTTGCATGTGGAAGCGCCCCAGGGGACAGAACCGACCGCCGAAGTAGTACAACCGAATATTGAAGAACTGACAGTAGAAATTGAAAAATTCAAAAAACGATGCGAATCCTACGGGGCGGTCAATCTGGTGGCTATCGAAGAATTTGAAGAACTTAAAGGCCGTTATGAATTTTTAACCAAGCAGCAAAGCGATTTGTTAACGGCCCGCGAGCAGCTTTTGTCAACCATCCAGAAGATCAACCGGACTACCCGGCAGATGTTCACAGATACCTTTGTTAGGGTCAATGAAGAATTTAAGATTTATTTTCGTATGCTATTCGGTGGAGGGGAAGCTCAATTAGTTTTGCTTGATCCGGAGAATCCCTTGGAGTGCGGCATTGATATCGTGGCCAGGCCTCCGGGAAAGAAATTACAAAATATCAGCCTGCTTTCCGGTGGAGAAAAAACGTTGACCGCTATTGCCCTGATTTTTGGGGTGTTTAAAGTTAAACCAAGTCCTTTTTGCGTCTTGGACGAAATTGATGCCGCCTTGGATGAGGCTAATGTGGACCGTTTCGCGACATTGTTAAAGGAATTTGCTAAAATTGCCCAGTTTATCGTCATCACCCACAATAAAAACACCATGATCGTGGCTGATATCATGTATGGGGTCACTATGCAGGAGCGAGGGGTATCGCGCATAGTGTCCGTTAAATTTAATGAGCATAAAGCCCGAGTCAACCCCCCAATGCCCGTGCCGACCGAGCCTTCAATGGCTATCCCAGCCGCTGTTTAATCCTTCAATTGGTTATTCGCTTCCTCTTCTTGCCGGCAGGATTTTTGAAATTAAATAAATAGCGACTATATTTTACCACAGCTATAACTTAATTATTATCAATCGGTTACGCTACGCGTTGGGAGGTAGCGCTTCCTTGACAGCCCCCTGGCCGCATGTTATACTTTCTCTTACTTCGGGAATTAAAACTATGTTAACACATTTGATTAAAAGCATTAATTGGATTGATGTAGCCCTGGCATTTTTGTTCATACGGATGATTTTTGTCGGGGTTAAGAACGGCTTTATCTCTGAATTTTTTAAGTTTTTAGGGGTTGTGGCAGCGGTCTTTGTCAGCCTTCATTATTATAGCTCCTTAGCTGCGTGGGTAGCGGAGAAAACCAATCTTTCCTGCGATTATTGGGATTTGGCGATGTTTGCCGGCCTTTGGGTTGCGGTGACGTTCTTTTTTAAATTATTGAGAGACGGCATCTTGTTCCTTTTTAAGGTTGAGGCCAATCATGAGGGATTTGATAAATACGCGGCAGGTATTGTGGCGGTAGTTCGCGGAATTTTAGTTTGCAGTCTGACGATTTTTTTGATTTTGTTGGCACATAACGGCCCTGTGACGCGGATGACCCTGCATTCTTATAGTTATAAAATAGCCGGACGCACGGCGGTGAGTACCTATAGTTTTTTGTATAATAATCTGGTCGAAAAATTGTCTGCGGGTGAGCATTACAATGCCGCCGCGGCCCAAGTATTGCATCCTGATTCCTCTCGCTCTCGCTACTGAGGGTCCCTTTAGATCGCCCTCTTAAAGTATCGAGGACTTTTTTAGGTCGCTGCAAAAGGGGAGGGAATTTAAAAAGAAGTTTGGCTATGGGATTGATCCCTAACGATGTCATCAATAAGGTTATTGAACGCAGTGATATTGTTGAGATTATCGGCAATTATACGGCCTTAAAAAAAGCCGGCCGTAATTTTAAAGCTCTTTGTCCGTTTCATAATGAAAAAACACCGTCGTTCGTGG
>CAZABZ010000104.1:0-4345 GCA_964483535.1 uncultured Planctomycetales bacterium
GTTAAATCTTTGGCGATTTGATAGAGTTGATTAGACATGACTAAAATCTGTGAACTTGTGGTCGCGAACGCGTTACCAACAAACAAAATCATCAACCCTGATAAGGCTAAAAGAACTTTTATTTGTTTCATGACCCTGTCTCCTTTTTGCTGAATGTTTAAATCTTGGCGAATCATAACACAATATTGATTATTTGTCAAATTTATTGTCAATAAAATAATGTTTAGCGCATAAAAAAGATTTATTTTGTTTGTAGGGGCAGGGCCTTGTGTCCATCCCTTGAGGGACTTTACAGGGCTTTTTTGAGCTGTTCGATCACGTGGGTATTAAGACAAAAAGCTTTGGTGCGCCAGGAGGCGGCCATCTCATGCTTTTGCTTGGGCCAATATTCACCCCAGCAATGCCAGCCGGTTTTAGGGCCCTGACGATGCACCCATGGACTATTAGGGTAATAGCCATAAATACCATCAGGGAAAATGTAATTCTTGACCGCTTTATATGTCCAGTAATTCCAGTGGAAACCAAAATCATTAAAACATTTGAGTTCATCCCGCAAATACAAATGTTCGTTATACACGCCCTGCCGGTAATTGACACCGAACTCCCCCACATGGACAGGACGCTGTTTCTTTTGGGCAAAACGGAAATACCCTTCCATGCGGCGGCGCAGGGTGTCTTTGTTATAGCCGGCCAACGGATAACGCATGAACGGTATCAGATTAAAAGCAAATTCCATGGGCTCATAAAAATGGATGCTGTACACCCAATTATCATCAGGGAAATCATCTAAAAGGTCAATTTGCTGGGCCCAATGTTTGCCCTCAATAAACAAAATGTGGTTTTTATCCGAGCGGCGTATGGCTTTAATCGTTTCGCGGTAAAACTCGTTTAATAAACGGGTATCTTCCAATACCGCTTCATTCAAAATATCGTAACCCGCGATAATCGTCTCATCTTTATAGCGGTCAGCTAAACTCTCCCATAAAAGGTAGGTTTTGTGACGATTAAATTTGTTCGTCCACAACCCTGTCTTGCCATCCAAACTGTCGGAATGCCAATCAGGATTTTGCGCGCCGTATGCCGCGTGCAAATCCAATATTAAATAGACCTTGTGTTTCCGGGCCCAGAGGATGGCTTGGTCCAAATAAGAAACAGCTTTAGCGTCAGCACCTACCTTATAATGAAACGGCAGGCGAATGCAATTCATCCCCCAGGAAGCCACCTGCTTGAAATCCGCCTCAGTAATAAAATTATCCCTGAACTTGCCTCTAAGCTCGCTTAAAGCTTTAGTGCCGCATTGTTTAGCAAATTCTTTTTCAAAAACCTGCTGGGGTAAATTAGGCGCGTGCAAAAAATAGGCTTCCATCATCAGCCATCCGCCGAAATTAACTCCTTTAAGAAGAACAGGCTTTCCTTCATCCTGAACTATAAAAGCTTTATGCCGTTTTAAAAATGTTCTGTTCATATATTAATCAGTATTGGGGCCATGGCCTTTAAGTATTGCGTTGGGGGATCAAGGCCAGCATCAGGCGTATGGCTTTAAGAATATCTTCGATTTGGCAAGGTTTGGTCAAATAATGATCCGCCTCCAGATTTACGCCTTTTTGGAAACTTTCTAATTCGTTCTGCGCTGAGACGATAATGACCGGCTGCCATCTTTTAGTCGGAGGGTTTTGGCGCAACAGGCTTAGCACCGCCCATCCATTCATTTTAGGCATATTCAAATCCAAGATGATGACATCGGGGACATCGCTGACGATTTTGTCCCACGCCTCCTGACCGTCCTTCGCTGTAATGACCTCATAACCCTGCGAAGCGATTTTACGGGCCATGATCTCAAGGACCACGTCTTCATCATCAGCTATCAATATTTTGATCGGGTGTTCGCTCATCGGGCTGAAGAATAATTCTTAATGTCGTAATGAATTGTTTTTTCGGGCATGTCAATGCGATCAATGACGACCTTGGCCTTGGCAAAAAAATCAGTGGCCATGGTATCATGATAATCAGAAAACACCACCACCCTTTTGACGCCGGCCGCAATCAAGGATTTGGCGCAAGTGGTACAGGGCATATTAGTCACATAGGCGGTCGCGCCATCAACGGCATGACCGCGCTTGGCCGCCTGGACTATGGCATTCATCTCGGCGTGCACCGTGCGCACACAATGGTTCTCTACCAGCAAACAGCCCACATCCTCGCAATGCTCATCGCCGGGGATAGATCCATTGTATCCTGTGGCGATAACATTCTTATTCTTAACTAAAACAGCGCCGCAATGCATGCGCGGGCAAGTGGCGCGTTCAGAAGCCAACATCGCCAATTTCAAAAAGTATTCATCCCAGTTAGGTCTTTGAGCCATAATATAATCACCCTCCCCTATGGAAAAAATCCATCCCAATAGCTGTTTAATGCGCCCTTATCTTAACAAATTCCGCATGTATTGTGGAAACTTTTCAGCTTAAATTTTAGCCAGTCTTTGCACAATACGGCCCGCGGCCTCTTGAAAAATAGACGCCGGTGGCAACAAACTTAAAATAATGTACGCTTCCCGGTCAAAATCAAAAAAATAACCGGGATAAACCAATACATGGTCCTCCTTTAAAAATTCCAAAACCCATTCTTCTTCTGATTTAACAGCAGGAATGCGTAAGGTTGCGTACCACCCTCCCTGAAAGGACAATAAAGATATCGACGGCGCATGCTCCTTCAAGTGCGTCGAGAGCCATTGTCTGTTTTCTTTGACCCTGGAGATGATCTGCCCCTGAATCCCCGGCGCGTAACCCAGCCATGCGCTCAAGGCATTTTGCACCGGTGTATTGACAGACAAATAGGTGTCCGCAATGATTTCCAAGCGGGACAGGGATTCTTGTAAAGCCAATTGAGGGCCGGAAGCTAAAATCCAGGAGCACTTCATCTGCGGAAGGCCAAGTGTTTTCGACAGACCCCCTAATACAAAAGTCAAAGCCGCCTGATTACCGACACAGCTAAGGGCATCATCAGGGCGTAAGGAATATTCAAAGAAAACCTCATCGGAAATGATGCTCACCTGATGTTTACGGCAAAGTTCATTTAAAAAATCTAATTCCGCGCGGCTGATATAAGAACCTGTCGGATTATTGGGATTGACTAAAACAATGGCCTTGGTTTTAGCATCCACTAAGCGTTCTAAGGCCCGGCAGTCTAAGCGCCATTGCCCATCGTAAATGAGCGGATAATAATCAAAATTAACGTCATTAATTTGCAATAAAAATTGGAATAAAGGGTAACTGGGCTTAGGGATCAGGATCTTCTCACCCGGATTTACCAAAAGCCTCATTAAAAATGAATACGCTTCAGAAGTGCTGGCAGTCAAAATAATGTCACTGGGCGACAAGGATAGTTTTTGACGGGCATAATATTGGGCCACTGCCTGGCGGGAGCTCTTCATACCGCAGGCATCGGGATGGTAATTCAAATTGTCTAAAGAATTTAAAGCAGAAAGCATCCCTTCAGGATATAAAAAACCACAGCTCGTCGGATTAGAGGCTGTTAAATCCATGACGGGAATATGCCGGCTTCCAAGGTCTTCAAGGGCTTTGTTTAAGGCATTGGTTTCCTGAGGCCAGTTGGTGCGGCGGGCAAAGGGAAAATTATCCACGGCTTCGTTTAAGATGGGTGAGCTCCTGTTCTTTTGCATCAAAAGCTTTTTTTAACTCATCAAATTCACTTTTAGCCACCCATTGAATATCATTACGTTTATCTTTAAGCCGGGTATTTTCGGACTTTAATTCCCGAATTTCCCGGGCATTGGACTCAAGAGTGGTTTGCTGGCTGTTGGCTTTGATGGACAAGAGCCGCTTTTCTTCGATGATTTGTTCATGCTTGACCTTAATGTCCTGCAATTCGCGCTCCAGGCGCAGGCGGTTGGAGTGCTCTTTTTCCAAATCGCTTTCCGTACGAAAAATCTGCTCTTTCAAATCTTTCTCATGAAGCTTGAATTTCTCGAAAGTCTCCTGTTCTTTTTCGCGCCAGCTTTTTTCAAGGGCCAATTTTTCGACCAAGTCCTTAGACTCAACCTTGCGCTCGTCAGCCAATTGCTGGGCCCTTTTCTGGTCCATTTTCATCTTTTCAATTTCACCCTGCAAAGACTGGTTATGCTTCTCCCAACGTTCGGCAATGGACTTCCAGTCTTTGCTTGTTTCAACGGCCACGGGGTCAGATGTGGCCCCAAGCTTTCTTTCCTTTTCCTTTTTCTTTTTGGCCTTAACAACGGGGTCCGAAGGCAACATGTAAATAACAACAGCCAGGGCCACCAAGACGACAAAACTCATCATAATAATCAAAAACATATAGTATCCTTTAT
>CAZABZ010000105.1:0-4343 GCA_964483535.1 uncultured Planctomycetales bacterium
CCTGTCGTCCAGATAATGAAAATATAAAATAGGAGGGCTATACGGGTCAGCAACCACATCAGGATCTCCTTACTGGGCCCCACGGCCAGTCGTTAATCACTAGCGGGGTTCCTCTCAACGGCTTGAACATTGACATTAATCTCTTTTAAATTAATATCCACAGCATCTTCCACCGCGCGCTGGATCACGTCCTGGATCTGGCGGGTAACGACCGGGATATTCATGCCATAATAAATTATAACACGAATTTTCAGGGACACTTGATGATCTTTATCTATATTCACACTGACAGAGGGATAATTCTTATAACCAAAAGCTTCGGCAATAGAACCGATAATACCGAAAGTGGCCAACTGGGCGCCGGATACTTCTTTAATAGACGCGGCCGCAATATCACCGATAACTTTTTTGTGGATCTGTACGATACCTAAATCAACGGTATTGTCCTGGTTCATGTTCCCCCTTACTCATTCTTCATCATTTTTCCTAAAAAGTGCGTTGTTACCTTGCCTTCCAAGAATGTCGGATGATGAAGGATTTCCATATGTAATGGAATGGTGGTCTTGATAGGCGCGATATAAAACTCATCCAGGGCGCGGCGCATGATACGTATCGCTTCATTACGGTCTTTGCCGTGAACGATGATTTTAGCCACCATGGAATCATAATACGGACTTATCATATAACCCGGATAAATATGCGTGTCTATACGAACACCCGGCCCCCCGGGAAGGTTTAACTCCATAATCTTGCCGGGGCTTGGGATAAAATTATTATAAGGATCTTCGGCGTTGATGCGGCACTCGATGGCCGCCCCGTGAAATTTGACATCTTCCTGTTTTAGCTTAAGCTTCTGGCCCATGGCGATTTTGATCTGCTCTTTGATCAGATCGATGCCCGTGATCATTTCGGTGACGGGGTGCTCGACCTGGATACGGGTATTCATTTCCATAAAATAAAAATTATTGGATGCGTCCAACAAAAATTCAATGGTACCCGCGCCATGATAATTGACGGCCTTGGCGGCTTTAAGGGCGGCATCACCCATTTTTTTACGCAAATTAGCGTCCAAAGCCGGCGAAGGCGATTCTTCCAATAATTTTTGATGACGCCTTTGCACAGAGCAATCACGTTCGCCTAAATGGATCACATTGCCATGCTCATCGGCCAGGATTTGAAATTCCACATGGCGAGGGCCTTCGATATATTTCTCTACATACACGTCCCCGACATTAAAATTAGCTTCTGCCTCAGTTTGTGCCATTTTAAAAGAATTGATCAAGGTCACATCATTATGACAGACACGCATGCCTTTGCCGCCACCGCCGGCCACGGCTTTGATAATCACAGGATATTTGATCTTCCTGGCGATCCCCAAAGCTTCTTCCTGAGTTTTGATAATGCCGCTGCTGCCCGGTGTTAAAGGCACTCCCATTTTCCTGACTGTTGACTTGGCGACGATTTTATCGCCCATTTTGCGCATGCTTTCCGGAGATGGACCGATGAACTTGATATGACAAGATTCGCAAATTTCGGCGAAATGCGCGTTTTCCGACAAGAAACCGTAGCCGGGATGAATAGCATCCACATCCGTGATTTCCGCGGCGGAAACAATGGCAGGGATATTGAGATAACTTTCTTTGCTGGCAGCCTTACCGATGCATACCGCTTCATCGGCGAAACGCACATGCAAAGAATTACGGTCTGCTTCGGAATAAACCGCGACGGTACGTATGCCCATTTCTTTACAGGCACGAATGACCCGCAAAGCGATTTCACCACGGTTGGCAATCAGGATTTTAGAGAACATTTTAAAGAGGGTCCACTATAAAAAGGGTCTGACCGAATTCCACCGGTTCCGCGTTTTGCACAGACACTTCCGTGATTTTACCGCGGACTTCAGATTTGATTTCGTTCATTAGCTTCATGGCTTCCACAATACAAACCACCTGGCCTACTTCAACCGTCTGCCCGACCTCAACAAAAGGCTCGGCTTCCGGAGAAGGAGCGCGATAGAAAGTGCCAACCATTGGAGACTTGATATCTTTGTTGTTTTTAGATGCATCAGCAGCGCCGGAAGCTGTTGGAATTGCGACAGGCGCGGCCTTGGGGGCGGGAAGAGATTCGACGGCATAATGGATCTGAGACCCCATGACCACATCGCTTCCCCCGGATTTTTTGAGCTTGAGTTTTAGGCCCTCACGTTCAATCTCGATCTCATTGAGATTATTTTCATTCATCAGGGCAATGATCTCTTTAATCTCTTTTAAATTCATTTTTTGACCCTTTCGACGTAAACCCCTGTTCTGGTATCCACTTTAATGGTCTCACCCTGTCCGATAAACAAAGGCACCGAAACAGAGGCCCCGGTATCAATTTTAGCCGGCTTATACCCCGCCCGGGAAGAATCCCCCTTTAACCCAGGGTCAGCTTCTACAACGATGGCAGTGATAAAATTAGGAACATCCACCTTGACCACTTGGTTCTTATATAAAATGGTCTCAACCTCCATATTATCCTGCAAATACTTAATCCCATCACCTAATAATTGCTTGCTGATAACAGTGTCTTCAAAAGAGCTTTGGTCCATAAAATGATACTCATCACCGGTTACATAGGTAAATTGCATGCGGCGGCGCTCAAGATCAGCCTCTTCAAGCGTCTCTGCTGTACGGTAGGTACGCTCCAAAACAGCATCAGTACGGATATTTTTCAGGCGCACACGCACAAATGCCGATCCTTTGCCGGGCTTAACATGATTAAGCTCGGTCACAAAAAAAAGCTGGCCGTCAACGACCAAACCCATTCCATTTTCAAGTTCATTAATTGTAATAGCCACTTAACACCTCACACCCTTCTTTAGTTACTAATACCATGTCTTCTATTCTCATACCAAACTGATTGGGGATGTAGACACCAGGTTCAATAGTGACTACCATTCCAGCCTCTAATATACTTGTACTGTGGCTGGAAAGCCGGGGAGCTTCATGAATGTCTAACCCAACCCCATGGCCCAAAGAATGGCCAAAATATTTTGCTAACCCAAACCTGCGCAAAACTTTACGTGCCTGAGCATCAACTTGTGAGCAACTAACATTAGGCTTGATAAGACAAATAGCCTCCCGTTGCGCAAGTGTCAGGGCATCAAAGACTTGCTTGACACGAGGCGCTATTCTACCCAAAAAGAAATTGCGTGTCAAGTCAGACTTGTAACCATTAAGGTCAATACCGAAATCCAACAAGACCCCCTCATTGTTGCGGATGACCCGGTCAGTCGTTCTGGCGTGAGGATAGCAGGAATTAGGGCCTGAGGCAATAATGGGGGGAAAAGAAAATTCCGCCCCATGAGATTTTACAAAACGCTCCAATTGAAGAGCCGCTTGACGTTCAGTTAGGCCTGGTTTCACCACTTTTTTCATAAAATCAATGGCCTTAAAGTGCACTTTTAGGCAATTTTTAATCTGCGCAATCTCCCCTTCATCTTTTACCTCCCGAAGCGACTCGACCAGACCGGTCGCCGCGACAAGTTTTGTATTCCTGGGGCAAAACTCTTTAAGTTTTTTCCATAAAGCAAAATTAGTATGCCTCTCATCAAACCCTAAACGCCTGATCTTGTATTGTTTGCAAAGATCGCAAAGTATCGCGCAGGGCATGTGGCTATATTGTTTGACAGTGATGCCTTTTAGTCCCTGGCGGGCTTCCAGAAGATACCGGGAATCGGTAATATAAAAAGCTTTTGTTTTTGTAACCAGAATCCAGGACTCTGAAGCCGGGAACTGGGTCAAATAACGGATATTGCTGTCATCGACAATTAAAAGTGCGTCAATATTCTTATGGCGGGAAAAATCTTCAACGAGTTTTTTAAGACGCGTATTCATCATGAGGATTTTATTCGTAAGGGCCAGGCTTGGTCTCCGGGCCCGGTATAAAGATTATCCTAATCTCTTTTTTGGGCCGACACAAGGTCGGCCCCTACAAGCAGTACCGGAATGCCGTCTATAATGGGGTAACTCCGATGACAGCGTGTACAAACAATTTGATTATCTTTAAGCTGAACGTCGCCTTGACAAGCAGGACAAGCGAGCAATGCCAATAATTTTTCATCCATCATTTGGACAGATCCACATAACGCAATTGCAGTTCATAAATGGAACCATTGAGCAAATCATCCTCTTCCTTGGATAAATTACCCTTGGTCTTATCACGCAAAATGACTAAGGTATCGATCAGAAACTTAGCTTGCTTGAGGTTCTTTTCTACTTGATTGGTGATAGGATTTGGCATTTCCCCTAAAAAGATCATGGTTTGAAAACCAAGACTGGCGATGTAATTAAAAAAATCCA
>CAZABZ010000106.1:0-4272 GCA_964483535.1 uncultured Planctomycetales bacterium
TGCAAACGGCTACCCTTGTCACTCCCAATGGGATTAATTGCCCGATATTCCTCCGGCTGATCCCGCCAATGGGAAATATGGGAATTTTCACCTTTTTGATCGCTTTTTTTAAAATATCTAAATCCATCGGCTGACGATCAGGTTTAGTTTGGGTTTGAAATACCGAACCAAAACCAATGTAATCAGCGCCCAAAGCTTCTGCGGCAATGGCCTGCTTCAAATTTTGACAAGAAACACCAATAATTTTGTTTTTGCCCAGTAGTCGAAGGGCCATGGAAAATTCAAGATCTTCCTGTCCCAGATGTAAACCATCAGCGCCTGAAAAAAGGGCCAAGTCAGCGCGGTCATTGACAATGAACGGTATTTGATGCCTGGTTATCTTTAAAACTTTACGACAAAAATCTAAAATCTCTTTTGTGCTGCCAATTTTATCCCGCAATTGTACTATATCAACGCCGCCTCGTACAGAATCTTTTAAAACTTGTAGAAGAGCGCCATAATCCAGCACCTGAGTATCTAAAATTAAATACAATTTAGCCGCGGCCAATAACTTTTTGCTCGAGCGCATACACCTTATACCGCAATGTTTTAAGCTTAGCGGATATCCGGGAATCAATCAATTTAGTCACTTCTTCCAATACCCGCAGGGACTCTTTAACCCGTTGGCTATTGGCCCAAAACACCGAGTTCAAATCCGTTCTTTTGGATTCACTGACAGACGTGGCACGCCCTACATCGCCTTGAATATGCCGAGCTTCAAGGGCTTTTTGGATATCTAATCCCGTCATGATGCCGGTCAGTCCATGACGAACATCTTTAAAAGCACGGGTCAAAGTCCTTTGATTCCAATTATATCGGCATAAATCTTCACAAACTCTTAATCCTTCTTTAGCACGATTAAAATTGGCATCCAAAATCCGGTAAAGAGGTTTAAGTGTCATGGCAAGGTAGCGTCACTCGCAGGAGCCCGCATTCTTTTTTATCTTTTCTATTATATTAGTCGTGGAAAACCCTTGAATATACTTAACAAACTCCACTTTCTTAACCAAATCTTCACCAACGACAGACTTCCCCTTCCAATCAGCGCCCTTGATCAAAATATCCGGCTTTATAACGGCGATAATTTTATACGGAGTAGGTTCGTTAAAAATAACGACAAAATCAACGCTTTCTAAAGCCGCCAGTACCGCGGCACGGGATTTTTGTCCAATGATGGGGCGGCTAGGACCTTTGATGCGATTAATGGAGGTGTCAGAATTAAGACCAACTATCAACACACGATTGCCTTTGCCTGCCTCTTCTAAATACTTCACATGGCCGATATGCATCAGGTCAAAACAGCCGTTGGTAAAAGCAACAGGCTTCCCCCGCCGGCGCAAAGCCGGTAATTTTCTCAATAAAGCGGGTAAGCTAAGGATTTTATTGTTGATCGCCATAAGGAAGCATGAATTTTAGCACAGGAATAACAGAAATGGAAGGACTATAGCTCTTAGGGTGTCATTTCCCTAACCCCCAAAAATGACTTCAAATCATTTAATGGCTGGATATTAATGATCACCGGTACAAAGCCCGGGGCATTTTGCAGTTGGGCGAGCTGTGCTGAATCAAGGTGGAATTTGATTTCACTGCCCTTATTTTGAGTTTGTAAATTCATATTAGAAGGGGTTAAATCGATACCGCCTACTTCCTTTTTGTTATTTACTAACAATGCTCGATCCATAAACTGACTTAAAGGTATAGAGACAAAGCCATTGAATAACGAATGGAACTTAACCTTACGTGTTTTTAGAAAATCTAATTGTTTCTTAAAAAACATTTCATGTAGTGATTCTGAAGAAGTCTTGTGATCTTGATTTTTTTGTAATTCGATTAACCCTCGCACGACTATTTTCTCGAATTCTGACGCCCACAAACGAAATTCTTGATAAAAATATTTTTGCCCTATATTGGGGATATAGTCGGCCCAATCCTCAAAATGATTTGTATCATTTATTAAACCAAATCTATTCAAAACCATTTCTATAGGGACTAATTCTCCTTTGCGTTTCTGAAAGACAATAAAAGTTAAACCATAATCCTTTCGATTCCCCCCGTCTCCTAATATCAATAAACCTTTTTCTGCGAGATTCTCCGCCATTTGCTGAATCATTTCTGGTTTTTCACGAAAATTAGCGTATCTCAAAAGATTAAAAGCGGTCATAATTCTAATCGGCTGTTTAAGTCTGTCAGGTGATGTGAGTCGATGGTCATCTTGCATAAAGATCAAATTAGGAGGCATTTCTTCTGTCTCTCTAACTTTTCCTACATGATCACCTGGATCAACGCCATAAACTTTTAATGAAGGATTCTGTTTTTCCAATTTCCGGGCTAAATCTAACGTCCCATACCCAAAACTACATCCAATATCAACCACGGCTGATGGAGGAAGGTCTTGAATACGGAAAATATCATTGTGATCTAACCAAAACAGTAATGGGTCATACCTGCCTGCATAATTGAGGTCTTCTGCATCTGTTAATGCCGTCATCGCCCGATCCCTTGATTGCCGAGCCGATTGGACGCTGCCCCCTAATTTATGAGTCTTGCTTAAGACCTGACTTTGGTCAACATGAAGTTCGATATCTGGAACAGGACGGTTGTCAATCGATTGAGTGCCCCAAAGTTTATACAAAGTATTATTATCTTCAACCCCAATCCTGTTGAAATAATGCCCTACACTACGATCTTTGTAAAATTCCCATTGAGGAGAACCTTTTCGCTTTGGATTTCTTGGGTCTATGGGCTTCCTAAAAACATATTTATTCAGATAAGGATGATCAGGCCCTATAAACATCGCATCACCATGATCAATCAAATAAAGCTTGCCTGCCTTCTCATCAAGCCCATAATTTTGAGGGATTAATGCATCCTGATAATAAATCCCACGCTTCACCATGGCTTCCACCAAATTCTTCTCAAGCTCGACAAGATCAATCTCTGCTCCGCTGGGCAAGCGGTAGCCCTGAACATCCGTAAGCCTTTCGACATCCTTGAAAACTTTCAATTCTTTCTGAATCACACCAAACGGCCTTTCGATACCGTTGATAACCACGTTACTCACTGTATTAAAATTTGCCAAAAGCCCACCCATGTTTTCTTTCGAAAACTGCAGTTGACCTTCGGTCATGCCAGGTTTGGGGACCTTAATCACATGACCCGCCAATGGAGAGTTCCTATTCCGATCTTCGTATACCCCTTCGAAAGAATTATTTCCACCCGCTATTTGAACAAACTCCACAGGCTTGAGAATCCTCTGAATCTCTTTTTCATTTTTGACTCGCATCGCAAAGTCGCCAGTCCTCGCCTGGTCCCCTAACTTCTGGGCCAATTGGGCGCTGTCCCCTGTCTGCATAGCTAAATCTGCGGTTACAATTTGTGCATTGTCTAACTGTTGAGGCAATTGCGAGGCTTTGGCGAAGTCTAACATAGGAGCAATCAATGCGGCATCAAACCCACCGGAAAAATACTTTCTCGGGACAGTTTCTTGCGTCAGCGGATCAATGTCTTCTTTGATGTAGTTGTAGGCGCCTTTTTTGAAGGCTTGAAGGTAGCGTTGGTAGATGGCTTCGACAGGGAGATTTTTATACCCTGCTCCCGCTACTTTGTTTTTATCCGCATAGACCTGTACCAAGATACTGTCTTTGATTTTCTTTTTGTACCATATCGCTAGAATCAGCGAATTGTAGACTTGGCGCAGTTGGGCAAAATTTTTGCCTTCGTTGACTTCTTTTGTCAGTTCTGGGATAACAATCTCGCGGACGATTTGGGAGCCAAGGGCGTTACTGTCTTTAAAACTCCCCCTAACCCCCTCTTTAAATAAAGAGGGGGAAATATCAGCATGTTTTTCCAATGATAGATAATCTTGTTCTAACATGACCTTGAGTTTACTTTCCACCACATACGCCGTTCCTGCCTTTGCATTCTCATACACAACAGCTTTTTCAGGAACAATCCAAACCTTGTTAAAAGTATTGACCGGAATATTGGTCGTGCCGAATTTCTTCGCTGCTTCTTCGTAAATGCGCTTCCAAAATTTCTTGCCTATCTCATCTTCAGGGTAAATTAATGATGCCGTTATCTGCTTGAGCATGTAATCTTCGGCTAACAGATCACGCCCCATTTCTGTCTGCCCAAAGGACTCTGGGACAATGCGGTCTTTTTCATAAGGGCTAAGGTTAACCCAGAGGTCTTTTTCAGGGATGGTTAGAGAGGCTAAGAAGTATTTAATCAAAC
>CAZABZ010000107.1:0-4258 GCA_964483535.1 uncultured Planctomycetales bacterium
TTTGATGCTTTTTTCACAACCAAACCTGTTGGACAGGGAACGGGGTTGGGATTAAGCTTAAGCTATGAGATTATCAAGCAACATGGCGGGGATATCAAGGTTTCCTCTGAGGTGGGTGTAGGGACAACTTTTACCATTATGTTGCCTTTGGTTAAAACAACATGACTCTTTTAAAAAGGAATTATAATGCCTAAAGAAATCCAGGTTTTATTTATTGATGATGAAGAAAGTATTATAGACGGCATCCAGCGTTTATTCATGCGGGAACCCTACGGAATTTTTGCCACCACGAGCCTGGATAAAGCGAGAGAAGCCCTGGCCCATGAAAAAATAAAAGTAGTGGTCAGCGATTACCGTATGCCGACAATCTCGGGCGTTGAATTTCTAAAAGAAGTTAAGAAGGACCATCCGGATATAATTAAAATTCTTTTTACCGGCTATACGGATTTTTCTTCTGCTGAAGCAGCCATCAATGAGGGAGAGGTTTACCGGTTTATCAGTAAGCCCTGGAAGACAACGGAATTGTTATCGACGATACGCCAATGCATTGAACATTATGACTTGATCCTTGAAGCCAAAACCGGCAGGGACCAATTGGAACTCAGCAATACGAAATTAAAGTCTATGTACGATACGCAAAAAGAGTTTACTTCAATTGTTTCTCATGAATTACGCACACCGTTGGCTTCAATTAAGGTGGCCATAGATTTAATTATCCAGGAAACCGTCGGGCCAATTAACAGCGGCCAAAAAGACATTTTAACCCGGGCCAAAGAGGAAACGGACCGTCTAAAAAGGCTGATCGATGATATTTTGGATTTAACCAAGATCGAGGTCGGTAAATTGCGGGTGAACTTTTTAATGAATGATGTTCATCGGGTAATAACCCAAGTTGTTGACGCTCAAAGGAATGTCGCTAAAAAGAAAGGGTTGTATTTAAAGACGGACTTCGACCCTAAAATTCCGCAGGTCCTTTTTGACAGTGACCGTATTATCCAAGTTTTAAATAATTTTTTAAACAACGCAATCCATTTCACCACGCAAGGAGGGATTACAGTAAAAACACTGGATAAATCTTTGGAAAGCCATATACTTATTAGTGTTATTGATACCGGCAAAGGGATCGCGGAAAAGGACCTGCCAAAACTGTTTCAGAAATTCCAGCAGATAGAATCCGCGCAGGAAAATAAAAAAGAAGAAGGAACGGGGTTAGGGTTGGCGATTTGTAAAGAAATCATTGCTCTGCATGGGGGGAAGATTTGGGTTGAGTCTAAACTTGGGGAGGGGACCAGATTTAATTTTACACTTCCTATCCAAGGACAAGGGGTAGCTTATGGACAATCAAAATAATAAAAAGATCGTATTATTGATCGATGATGAAGTTAATTTACGGCAACTGATAAAGATCGCTTTGGAAGCAAAAAACTACCAGGTCGAAACGGCTGGTAATGGGATTGAAGGTCTGGTCAAGCTGGAAACAATAAAACCGGATTTAATTATTCTAGACCTGAATATGCCCAAAATGAGCGGCCTGGAATTTTATCAAATCATTTGTTATGGGGGCGGTAAACCGAAATATCCGGTCCTGGTCCTTACGGCCCGGACCCATATGGAAAAACTTTTTACGAACGTCAGTATCCATGGTTTTATGGCCAAGCCATTTGAGATTAGTGAGTTACTTCACGAAGTTGATGCCATCGTCCAAAAAAAGTAAGTATTATCCCAACCAAAAAGGATTAAACCCCGCATCAACAAAAATGATCCATCCGGTGGAGGCCAAGCTCATAACCTGAGGATCATGGGAATTCCATCCAAAAGAAATCTTTCCGCGTCGGGATGAATAACTATAGGCCGCAAGGTCTTGTGAAATATTGTAAAGTAAACTGTCCATGGACATCCGCATCGCGAATTTATCCGCCAACGCTTGAGCGAACCGGTCAGGATTAGTGGCTTTATAATAATCGGCTAACTCCGTGAGAGCTGTCATCGCTCCGGCGCTCCATTCCACTGAGATCCTGTCATGCTCATCCGAATAACCAACGCCCAGGACATTGCCCTCTTTATCAAAAACCCCACAATGGGCACGGCCCGCCTGCCAAACGCGCCAGGCCGCCCCATCCCCAAACCAGGCATCCAAATTCTTAGGACCGATACAGGCAATGCTCCAAGTCTGCACATCCAAGGCAAAATTTTCACGAGCTGTCACCCATTGGCCACCTTTATAATATGCCCCCTGACAAAAAAAGCCTTGCTTGGCGTCCCAAACAAATCGTAAATACCGCTGGATGCCGTCCATCGCTTTTTTGTATTGAGGATCGTTGGTGACTTGATACAACATGCGAAAGGCCGCGTACCAGGAAATATTGTTCTCCGTTGATATATGGTTATACCACCAATTATTTTCACTAAAATCCTTCTTTTCATTTTCATTTAAAGTACGGTTTGTGCCCAAAGGTGCCATGCGAATGCCGCCGATATCGCTTTGGAGCATCATGGCCGCGCGGGCCAACTCACGCGCCAAATTCAGTTCAACGCTCTGAGGATGTCGTGAATAGAGATGCATCGCCGCAATCACCACCCATGCGTTTTCCCCGGCCACCGGCTTCCAGTCCAACCAATGCAGGCGATCATACTCGGGAAATCCGGCCAAGCTCTTTTTCCCATCCAAAGGATCGGTGACTAAATATTTGCCATCCGCATCAATGATACGAAAGATAAATCCCCGCTGGCCTAACCGGTTTTTATCAGAACTCACGCTTTCAGGGGCTTTCGGATCATAAATAAAGGTGTTGATCGGATAACCGGCGCGGATGTTCCAGTTGTCCCCCACAGCCCCTTGCCAATAATAACGGTCCACGAGGGACGCCTGTTTAAAGTTCTCCTCACCGCCAGCCATGCTCAAAACGATCTGGTAAACGGCCCCATCATAGATATCCAATCCTTCATGCGTGATCGTCCGTTCAATAGCGCCCTGCAGAGCGCCCGATGCTTCCATGTGGTGATAAACTACAGGTTTGTCTTTTTCGGAAATGTAAAAACTATAAGGCAGATGAGTGATGGGGCTGACATTGAATTTAAGCCAATTAAGTAAATGTGGATCAAGAGAAAAGATTGAGGATTGGGCCCAACCCTGTGGGATATTGCCAGTGACTAAACAAAAGCAGATAAATAAAAATAATATTTTTTTCATTTTTCGGTAACCAGGCCGTCCTTATAAAAAGGATCCGTGGCTTTGCGTCCCCAGGTTGCCCTGGGTTTGCCTTTATCGTTAATGACTTCTAAAAGAGCGTTTTCTTGCTACCTGATTAAAGTGTACCACATCTTTTTGATTTGGCAAGGCAAGCGCTTTCTTGACCTTCAAAAATAGGAATATGGTGGTTGTGCTTTACAAGGCCCCCGCGCTACCCTAAAATGCGTTTATGTCTTTTTTGAAACATCATGCCAAGTGCCTCGTATTGTTATTAGTCCTGGGTGCCGGCATCCTCATCACAGCCCCTTACGCGAATTATCAGGATTTCCTCTCCCAGGGGGACCATGGCCGCGATCTTTATGCCGCCCAAGCGGTTTATCGGGGCGAGCTTCCTTACAAAGATTTCTGGTGGGTCTATGGGCCTTTGATGCCTTACTACTACGGCCTGTTCTTTAAAATTTTTGGGACCAAGATCAGCAGCATGATATTAGGGAAACTCATCCTTAAGATCCTGGGAGGCATCCTCATTTGTTTGGGCCTAATGGAAGTTGCCTCACCAATAGCCGCCTTTCTTTGCGCCTGCTGGTTTATGCTTTTCCAGCAGGATTTTTTCTTTACCTATAATCACTTAGGCGGCATTGTCATGGTCCTGGGAGTGGCCTTCTGCCTTTTATCTTATATACAAAAGAATTCATCCAAAGCGGCTTGGGGGGCCTTGGGCTTCATTTTTACATTGTGTCTGATCAAGATCAATTTCGGGTTAGCCGCTTTAGCCGTGTGTGTCATCACCGTTGGGGTCAGTGATTTTGTACGCCGTATTCCTTCTAATACCTCCAAAAAGAATTTTTATACCGCTGCTTTCATAGGACTTCCGATCTTTGTCTTTATTATTTACTGGTCTTTGCTAAGAAGTTTGTCCGTCATGGAAATACGCCAATGCCTCCCCTACATGGAAGGCGATCAGCCTTACTCCATGAGCCCTTTGGTGGCGATCAGTAATTTTTTGCGAATTACCCTGCATACGATCACCTCCAACTGGATAAATTTAACTTTTGCCGTGATTATCAA
>CAZABZ010000108.1:0-4252 GCA_964483535.1 uncultured Planctomycetales bacterium
TGGCGCTTGTCACGCAGGGAAATACCATCAGGGTCATGACATCGTCTGAATATGAGAAAATCTATGGGGCCAAGTATAATGAAAAAAGAAAGTTTAAGGCCGTCAGGCTTGTTTATGCCAGACCGCAGGCGGTATTTGCCGCGTTGGGCCAGTTAAAATCCGGGGTGGGCAAGATCGCGCTTGATGAGCCGTCAGCGACATTGTTATTATATGATACCCCGCAGAGAATTGAGATGATGGTTGATGCCATTAAAGAGATTGACCAGCCCCTGGAAACAAAAGTATTTGATTTGCAGTACGCCAAGCCCGAAGACATAAAAACTGAAATCAAGGCGTTCATTACGCCCGGCGTGGGCGAGGTGGTTGGCGATGTGCGTACGACAAAGCTGGTTGTCACTGATCTTCCGGAAAAGATGAAAAAAATAAGCCGGATTGTAAAAGAATTTGATGTGGAGACCCTGCAGGTGCTGATTAATGCCCAGATCCTCCAGGTCACCACCAAGAACGAATTGCAGCAGCAGATAAACTGGCAGGCCGTATTAAATAAATTAGAACACTTATCCATCGAGGGGACATTCCCGGCTGTGCCTTCCTGGGCGCCCTCAGTGGCTTTGTCCCAGGCAAGCCAGTTGATCAGCATAGGGCAATTGTCCACGAACAACTATACCTTGGCCTTGCAGTTTTTGCAGACGTTAGGAGAGGTAAAGGTCATGTCCCAGCCCTCGGTCCTCGTCGTCAACGGCCAGGAGGCAAGGCTGATGATAGGCTCGCGCCAGGCGTATGTCATTGAGAGCTTAAGCCAGGCTGTCGGCAGCACGCTTAGCGCGGAGAACATACAATTTATCGACGTGGGTGTTAAGCTTAACGTTGTCCCTACCATTAACAGGGATGGTTTTATAACCCTCAAGATCAAACCGGAAGTCAGCAACGTCGCCAGTACGTTGACGACAGCTTTAGGAAGTACGGTGCCGATAGTGCAGACTGCCGGATTAGAGACGGTGGTTAAAATCAAAGCGGGGAATATACTGATCATAGGGGGCTTGTTCCAAAGGGACAAAGAGGACAGAAGGACCGGGGTCCCGGGGCTGGTCAATAGCAAGTCCAATATTTTCTTGGGTTCGCGGGCGGATGAGGATGCTAAAACTGAGGTGATTGTGTTGCTGGCGCCGTATATAGTTAAGGGAGATGTCAGCACGAGCGCACAGGAACTTTCCCAATCTGAAGCATACAAGGCTTTTCCCGAGGCCTCAAAAATGCCTTTTATGATTTCCGGGCCGCCGATCAAGCCGGCCATGGATATTAATAATATGGAAAACAAATTTAAGGGCGTGGAAGACCTGGAATAGTGAAATAGGGAGGAAATAAATTGCGCGTTAAGAAGATTACCAACATAGTTGTTTTCGGGGGCATTCTCTTGCTGTGTTTACCCGGTTTCTCATTAGCCCAAGAGAATGATGTCAATGGCGACTCCCAAGTTAACGAAGAATTAGCAGATAATGCCACCTCACCTATTGCAAGCACAGAAGATGTTGCGGGCGCTCAAGATAACGCTCTTCCTAAAGGCATAAAGATAGACAACAAAAAGATTTCATTGGACTTAAAAGGCATAGACATCGGTGAATTATTAAGAATATTTTCCATGAAGATGGGCTTGACCATAGTGCCGAGCAAAAGCGTTAACGGCCGTGTCACTATATTTTTAAATAACCTCACTTTCGAAGACGCGCTGGATGTTATTCTTATAAGCCAGGACCTTGCCTGCGATAAAAGTGGTGATATGATCAATGTCATGACATCGGGCGAATATGAAAAACTTTACGGTAAGAAATATAATGAGAAAAGGAAGGTGGAGTCCATAAAGCTCAAGTACGCTAAACCCGCCACCGTATTGGCCGCCTTAAACCAGATAAAGTCTGAAATCGGCAAGGTCATCATGGATGAGTCGTCGGGGACGCTGTTTCTTATTGACGTTCCTGAGAAATTGGCCCTGATGGAAAAAAGCATTAAGGACATTGACCACTCCCCGTTAATGGAAATTCTTAATTTGGAGTACGCCAAGCCCGCGGACATGAAAACCGACCTTGCCAACGCGATCAACGCGGGGACAGGCCAGGTGGTTGTGGACGAAAGGTCCGCTAAGGTCGTCGTCATGGATTTGCCTGATAAGGTGAGGAACATAAAGCGCATGGTGCGCGCTTTCGATGCTGAAACCAAGGAGGTATTCCTTGACACAGAGGTTGTCCAGGTGACGTACACCGATGAATACCAACAGGGGATAGATTGGCAGAAGATGCATCTTTGGCACTCGACAACCAACCTGACAGCGACTTTCCCGGTCACCACTTCCTGGACGCCGACTGTTTCAACAACCAGCAATAATATGAATTTGACCTATGGCGTCCTTGGCAGCGGTAATTTCAGCTCAACCATACAATTTCTACAGACCTACGGCAAGGTCAAGATCCTTTCCAGCCCCCGGTTAGCCGCGGTCAGCGGCCAGGAGGCAAAGGTGCTGGTGGGTGAAAGAGACGCCTATGTCACGAGCACTCAGAGCCAGGCGCAAACCACCACCGTGACGGCGGAAAACGTCCAGTTTATCGACGTGGGGGTCAAGCTTAACATCGTGCCTGTGATCAATGACGACGGATACATCATCATGAAGATCAAGCCGGAAATAAGCTCTGTAGGGTCCATCTTGACCGACAGCGCCGGTGACCAGATACCTATTGTGGACACCGCGGAAGCTGAGACGACGATCAAGGTCAAGGATGGGGCCATGATCATGATAGCCGGCCTTAAAAAAGTAGAGAGAGATACCACTAAGACGGGTTGGCCGTTTTTGCAGAACATTCCTGTTTTAGGCAATCTTTTTGGAAGCAAAGCGCATCTAAACCAGACGACGGAGGAGATCATTTTCGTCACCCCGCGCATTATCAAGGGAGATCTTGCTATTCCGGGAACAGAGCTTGAGAAGATGGTGCCTCCCGATATCACATCTGATGAAATGAAGAATAGGATCATTTCCAGCGGCATGTCAGCCTTCTCAGCGCAACAACCAATGCCTGCGGAGAAAGAAATAACCGAGAAAACAAAAGGGATAGGGGAATATTGATGATGAAAATGAAACCGGTTTTTCAGATCATATTTGTGTTTTTGTTCGGTATTGCGATAGGGTGTGTTTTTTTCTTAAACCGCAAAACACCCAAAGAGCCGGCGACGTGTTCCGAGATCAGCGCGCGGGTAAATGACAACGCGTTAAAGTGGCTTGATGACAGGAAAAAATTAAGCGCGTGTGAGGACGATGTGGCCCAATTAAAGAAAATTGAGCAGTCCAAAGAGCAGGAACTCGCCCAAAGAACGGATTTAGCGAAACAACAGGCCCAACTGCAGTCGGTTTTGAACCAGCAAAAAACCGTCTTAAATGCGCAAGAGAATGAATCCAAAGAAGAGGCGGCGGCAAAAATCAAAGAAGCTGTTTATGCTCCGTCTGCGGTAAACATCCTCCCCTCCAATGGGGGCCAGCCCCAAGGTTCCAGTTGGGGCCAGCCCCAAAGCTTCAGTTGGGGCCGGAATGACGAACGAACAAAGGACAAGATTATTGATAAATTGAATAGAAATATCGCTAACCTGAATAATAAAGTATTTTCAGTTGAAAAAATCTCCGATGATTTAAGAAAGAAGAACCAAAAATTGTCGGCAGACAACAATCAATTGAAACATTCAAACAGCGTCTTAAATGCCGATGCCGCAAGGTTTAAGGCACTGTCCTTAAAGCTTGAGCGCAAGGCCAAGGAGTTCCTCAAGCGCGCCTTAGGCAAGGAGCGGCTGGAGAAGGAAAACCGTCAACTCAATAAAGTTGTTTCTTTGCTGACTAAAGAACACATTGCGCTTAATGATCAAATTGATGATTTAAAAAATAAAATTAAAGCGATGTTAGCAGAAGAGGTAAATAATTATACCGGGGCAGGCGATGTCTACATACAGTATAATCTTTATGACAAGGCAATAGAGGAGTATAATAAGGCAGCTCAGATGGATCCTAATAATGCTGAGGTCGAACTAAGGCTTGGCTTTTTATGTAAGCGAGCGCAGGATCGTCCGAAAGAGGCAGTATACCACTTTAAGCGGTATTTATTGCTTATGCCTCATGCGCAGAATAGAAAAGAAGTGGAGTACATGATAGAAATGCTCTCCGCTAATAGTAATAATGATTGGTCAAATAATTGATGGAGGGATATGGCCAAGAATAATA
>CAZABZ010000109.1:0-4202 GCA_964483535.1 uncultured Planctomycetales bacterium
GAGGATTGCATCCCGACAAGATGCTGGATCTGGCCTGAGATGCCGCAGGCTATGTAAACAGTCGGACAAACGGTCTTCCCGGTCTGACCGACCTGATGAGAATAGGGCATCCATCCCTCATCGACAGCGGCACGTGAAGCACCCACCGCCCCGTTGAGGACCTTTGCCAATTCTTCGAGCATTTTAAAATTCTCCGCTCCCCCCATGGCCCGCCCGCCTGAGACGATCACGTTGGCCTCGGCAATGTTTACGTTCGAGGTGACTTCATCAACCACACTCAAGACTTTAGCCCTTGAGATAAAGAAGGTCTTGTCAAATTCAACAACTTCAATGACCCCTTTTCTTTTGGGGTCAACAGCGGCTTCTTTCATCACCTTATGACGGACCGTGGCAAGCTGCGGCCTGTGATGTTTGGACAGGATCGTGGCCATGATATTGCCGCCGAAGGCCGGCCGCGTCTGCATGAGATATCGTTCATCCACATTAACGTCCAAACCTGTGCAATCCGCCGTCAAGCCGACGCGTAACTGGACCGCAACTCTGGAGATCACGGACCGTCCTATAGTGGTGGCCGGACACAAAAGGATCTCCGGCCTATGTTTCCTAATAAGATTCGTCACTATCCGCGCGTAGGGCTCATCCAGCAAATGCTCAAGTTTGGGATCATCCACAACATAGACTTTATCGGCCCCGCGATGGATTAAGTCCTGCGCCTTGGCTTTAACATTATGCCCCAAAAGAACGCCGGCCACTTCGACTTTCAGTTTATCCGCCAGCTCTCTGGCCTTCCCAAGCAATTCATAGGTAACCGGCGCCACGACGCCTTTTCTCTGCTCTACAAAAACCCAGACCCCTTTGTATTTTTCTATGTCCGGTGTTTGGGTCGTCGTGCGGACAATTTCAATGGCGCCAAACTTGCGGCAGGCCTCCACACAGGAACCGCACAGCGTGCACTTGTCCAGGTCGATCACGGGTTTCTTATCAACCATCGTGATGGCGCCAAAAGGACAAGCCTTGACACAAAGCGCGCAGCCCGTACATTTATCTTTATAAACAGTGATCCCGCTCATATCAATGAATTATCCCCTTTAGAGCATCAACAAGTTGATCGACGGCATGCTGAGGCTCGCCTTCAAAAATTTTTCCCTTGGATTTTGGCGGGGGCGTGAAAATGCTCAACACCCAGGTCGGTGAACCTTTTAATCCAATACGGTTTTCTTCAGCTCCAATGTCCGCCGCCTTCCAAACCTGTATCGCCACGTTTTTGGCTTTCATCTTTCCCTTTAAAGAAGGGATCCGAGGATTATTAATTTCTTTCACCACCGTTATAAGGCAAGGGAGTTTTGTCTGAACAACTTCATACCCTTCTTCTGTCGCGCGTTCAGCCGTGATGTACCCGTCCTTGATCTCTTCGATCTTGCGCACATAAGTTATCTGGGAAATGTCAAGGGTCGCTGCCATCCCAGGGCCAACCTGAGCGGTGTCCCCGTCAATGGCCTGCTTCCCGCAAATAATCACATCATAATCTTTGATCTTCTCGACGGCTTTAGACAGGGTGTAACTGGTGGCTAAGGTGTCTGAACCGGCAAAGCCGCGATCGCTGACCAAGACCGCCTCATCACAACCTAAAGAAACAGCTTCTCTCAAGACAGCTTCTGCCTGCGGAGGCCCCATCGTTAGAACAATGACCTTGCCGCCGAATTTTTCTTTAAGGCGCACGCCCTCTTCGATGGCGTACGTATCAAAAGGATTGACAATAGACTTAACGCCGTCTCTGACAAGATTATTGGTGACCGGATCAATCCTGACTTCAGAAGTGTCCGGGACCTGTTTTACGCAAACAATGATGTTCATTTAGCTATCTCTCTGATCAAACCCATCGCAATGATATTACGCTGGATCTGATTTGTCCCTTCATAAATCTGGGTGATCTTGGCATCACGCATATATTTTTCAGCAGGATATTCTTTCATATACCCGTAGCCGCCAAAGATCTGGACCGCATCTGTTGCGACCCTCATCGCCACATCCGAGGCATACAATTTAGCCATGGCCGAATGCACGCCAACGTCCTTGATCCCGGCGCCCACTTCTCTTGCTGAAGCATAAACTAAGGCCCGTGCCGCTTCTACCTCGGTGGCCATGTCCGCAAGCATCCATTGGATCCCCTGAAAACTGGCGATGCTTTTATCAAACTGTTTTCTTTGTTTGGCATACTTAAGCGCTTCATCCAACGCCCCCTGGGCAATACCGACGGCTTGAGCTCCTATTCCCGGCCGGGACATATCAAACGTCCTCATCGCGGAAAGGAACCCCATCCCTTCCTTCCCGAGAAGGTTTTCTTTCGGGACCTTGCAGTTGTTAAAAATCAGTTCCCTTGTGGAAGACGCGCGAATTCCCATCTTGTCTTCCTTTTTGCCAAAACTGAACCCCGGCGTGCCTTTTTCAACAACAAAAATACTGGCGCCCCTGGCCCCCCTGGATTTATCAGTCATCGCAACGATCGTATAGATCTCCGCATCTCCACCGTTAGTGATAAAATGCTTGACCCCGTTAAGGATGTAGTGATCACCTTTCTTTTCAGCCGTTGTTTGAACGGCGCTGGCATCCGAACCCGCGGCAGGTTCTGTAAGGCCAAATGCGGCCAGCTTCTCTCCTTTAGCTATTGACGGAAGATACTTTTGCTTCTGTTCCTCACTACCGGACAAAATAATCGGATAAGCCCCCAGCGCTGATGCGGAATAACAAATCGCGATCCCCGCGCACCCCTTGGAGAACTCTTCTGTCGCAAGGCATAACTCCAATATACCGCCGCCCATCCCGCCGTACTTCTCTTCAATATAAACCCCAAAAAGGTCCGATTGGGCCATGACCTTCATAATGTCCCAGGGAAACTTTTCAGACCGGTCATATTCAGCCGCCACAGGACGGATTTTTTCATCTGTGATCTGGCGAGCCAGGTCACGGACCATGGTTTGTTCTTCTGTAAGCAAATAGTTTATCATATACCTCTCCATTAATCAGCTGTTATGGGATTTGGAATGGTTCCCATAATATCACAAGTAACTGAAAAATAACGAATTTATTTTAAAAAAATAGCGGCCAGCGGGCACAACCCACTGAATAATCAAAAGGCCCTTTCCTTTTGAATCCGTAAAGTTTCCTCACAAAGAGGTTTTCTTTGCAACAATGACAATGCCGGATGTGGTCAGCACAAAACGCTGGCGGTCCAAGGCTGGATAAAAACCAATTTTGGTCCCCGCTGGAATATTCACATCTTTATCAATGATAGCTCCCTGGATCTGAGATCCCTTGCCGATCGTTACGCTATCCATAATCACGGAATTTTTAATCAGCACGCCGTCTTTAATGACCACATTGTTAGAAACTATCGAATGTTCGATTTGACCGCTTTCCAAAACACAGCCCGCGGCGACCAATGAATCGACAATGGTGCCCGGTGTCTTACCGGTCGTATAAACCCTAAGCGGCGAATAATGATGATAATGGGTGCGCAAAGGCCATGACTTGTCATATAAATTAAATTTGGGCGTTATTCCGCAGAGGTCCATATTCGCCTGATAATACGAGTCCCGGGTCCCGATGTCCCTCCAATAAGACGACTCCTCGTTACCCTTTGCAAAATCATAGGCGTACACTTTGAGTTTTTTGGCTACCATCTGCGGAATGATATTTTTGCCAAAATCATGGTCGGAGCCGGTCTTAGTCGCATCGGAAACTAATTCTTTCTTAAGCACATCGGCGTTAAATAAATAAATCCCCATGGAGCCAAAAATTTCATCAGGACTGCCGGGAATGGTCTTTGGCTTTTCGGGCTTTTCCTGAAAACCAACGACCATATTTTGTTTATTGACTTCCACCACCCCAAAATGGAGGGAATCATTTTTAGGCATCGTGATACACGCCACCGTCAGGTCCGCGCCTTTACTGAGGTGATATTCCATCAATTTACGGTAATCCATTTTATAGACATGGTCCCCCGCCAAGACCAATACCAATTTAGGGTCATAGTCACCCACCATGTTCAAATTCTGATAAATGGCGTCCGCGGTGCCCAGATACCAGTCGCTGGAAATACGCTGCTGGGCCGGGACCACATCGATGAATTCTCCTAATTGATTGGAATAAATGTTCCACCCCTCCAGGATATGGCGCTGCAGGGAAAATGATTTGTACTGGGT
>CAZABZ010000110.1:0-4188 GCA_964483535.1 uncultured Planctomycetales bacterium
GATGCCTTCCATGGAAGGGATGGATTTTGTCAAGGATGTCAGCACCTTAAAAAAGTATGTTTGGAAGCCCCAAGGGCCCAGGCTTTACAAGATCGCGGCCATTGACTGCGGGATCAAATTTAATATTTTGCGTATTCTGGCGAATTTAGGCTGCGAGGTGCATGTGTTCCCGGCAACGGCCACCCCAAAAGAAATAATGAGCATCAAGCCCGACGGGCTTTTCCTCTCCAACGGGCCCGGCGATCCGGCAGTGGTGACTTACGTGATTGACACTGTTAAGGAACTCTTAGGGAAGGTCCCCATTTTTGGCATTTGCTTAGGGAACCAGATTTTGGGTTTGGCCTTAGGCGGCAAGACATATAAATTGAAATTTGGCCATCATGGCGCCAATCATCCTGTCAAAGATTTTAAGGGAAACTGCATCGCGGTCACAAGCCAGAACCATGGTTTTTGCGTGGATATCAAAAGTCTTAATCTTGATGAGGCAGAGGTCATTCATATGAATTTGAATGATCAGAGCGTTGAAGGCATCCGGCACAAAAAATTTCCGGCATTCTCTGTGCAGTATCACCCTGAAAGCTCTCCTGGCCCGCATGACGCTAAATATTTATTCAATCAGTTTATTGAAATGATAGAAGCCTATAAAAATGCCCAAACGCGTTGATATTAAAAAAATAATGATCATCGGTGCCGGCCCTATTGTCATAGGCCAGGCTTGCGAATTCGATTATTCCGGATCCCAGGCTTGTAAGGCCCTGAAGGAAGAAGGTTATAAAGTAGTGTTGGTTAATTCCAATCCTGCCACCATCATGACTGATCCAGGCATCGCGGATGCCACCTACATTGAGCCCCTGACCCCCGAATTCATGGAGGCCATCATCCGAAAAGAGAGGCCCGACGCTATTTTGCCTACTTTAGGGGGCCAAACAGGTCTCAATTTGGCCATGCAGCTTCATGAGCAGGGTATTTTAGCCAAATACAATGTCGAGATGTTGGGGGCGAAATATGAAGTGATCAAAAAAGCCGAAGACCGCAGAGAATTTAAAGCCGCGGCCATCAAGGCGGGCCTGGATGCGCCTAAAAGCGTTTTTGCTTATAATATCGCAGAAGCCAAGCAGGCGGTCCTCCAGATCGGGTTTCCCTGCATTGTGCGCCCCTCGTTCACCTTAGGAGGGACGGGCGGCGGGATCGCTCAAAATTCCCAGGAATTTGAACGCATCGCCGCTTTGGGGATTGAAAGCTCCATGATCCATGAGATCTTGATCGAGGAGTCCATTGAAGGCTGGAAAGAATATGAGCTGGAGGTGATGAGGGACCATAACGATAATGTCGTGATCGTTTGTTCCATTGAAAATTTAGATGCCATGGGCGTGCATACCGGGGACAGCATTACCGTGGCACCGGCGCAGACATTAACGGACGCGGAGTACCAGAATATGCGTGATGCTTCTATCCGTTTGATCCGCGAGATTGGGGTTGAAACCGGAGGGTCGAACATACAGTTCGCGGTCAATCCGCAAGACGGGCGCATGGTGATCATCGAAATGAATCCGCGGGTCTCGCGTTCCTCGGCGCTGGCGTCTAAGGCAACGGGATTTCCCATTGCCAAATTCGCCGCTAAATTAGCGGTGGGCTATTCGCTGGATGAAATCCAGAATGATATCACCAGGGAAACGCCCGCGTGTTTTGAACCCACCATTGATTATGTGGTGGTCAAAATCCCGCGTTTTACTTTTGAAAAGTTTCCCGAAGCCAAAGATATTTTAGGCGTACAAATGAAAAGCGTCGGCGAGACCATGGCCATCGGCCGCAATTTCAAAGAAGCTTTGCAAAAGGGTTTGCGGGGCCTGGAAATCGACCATATCGGCCTGGATAATAAACAGGACTGGCGCTATATTGATGATGCTAAAATCCGCCTGCGCTTAAGCGAACCCAACGCTTCCCGTATTTTTTATTTGAAATACGCTTTGCAGAAAGGCATGACTATCGAGCAGGTCTCACAAATCTCGAAGATCGACATTTGGTTTATTGACCAGATAGCCCAGATCTTAGAGCTGGAGGACCATTTAAAATCTGTAGCGGCGTCGTCGGGGACTTTAGGCCCTGAGCTTTTGCGTCAGGCCAAAGAATACGGCTTTTCTGATGCCCAATTGGCGGAGATTTTGGATAAAAGTGAAAAAGACGTGAGGGCCATGCGCAAGGAATTGGGCATCACGGCTACTTTCAAATTAGTGGATACTTGTGCCGCGGAATTCGAAGCCTATACGCCTTATTATTACTCGACGTATGAAACTGAAGATGAGGCGCTCATCAATAATCAAAAGCGCAAATCCAAAAAGAAGAAGATCATGATTTTAGGCGGAGGCCCCAACCGCATCGGCCAGGGGATTGAATTTGATTATTGCTGTTGCCACGCGGCCTTTGCCCTTAAAGAAATGGGTTTTGAAACCATCATGATCAATTCCAATCCGGAGACGGTTTCAACGGACTATGACACCTCGGACAGGCTGTATTTTGAACCCTTGACTTTTGAAGACGTGATGAATGTATTTGAGGTGGAGAAACCCGACGGGGTCATTGTGCAATTCGGCGGACAGACGCCGTTGAATTTAGCGCGTCGGCTTTCACAGGCGGGGATGCCGATCATCGGGACCACGGTCGACTCCATTGACCTGGCCGAAAACAGGGAGCATTTCTCCAAGTTGATCGATAAGCTTAGGATCAAACAGCCGGCCAATGCCTCAACGGTGACCAAGGAAGAGACGCTCCTTGCGGCTGCCCGTATCGGTTATCCGGTGCTGGTGAGGCCTTCTTATGTTCTGGGCGGGCGGGCGATGCGCATTGTTTATGATGAGGAGTCGATCAAATCTTTTTTAGATGAGGTGCACAGTGTTTCGCGAGGCCACCCGGTATTGATCGATAAATTTTTGGAAGACGCCCAAGAGGTTGATGTGGATGCTATCTGCGATGGGAAAGATGTGTATGTCGCCGGAGTTATGGAGCATATTGAAAACGCGGGTATTCATTCGGGCGACTCAGCCTGTGTTTTGCCGCCCCATACGTTAAGCGCGGAGGTGGTTGAGGTGATTAAAAGCCATACCGTGCGTTTGGCCCATGCTTTGCAAGTGGTGGGACTGATGAATATTCAATTCGCGGTCAAGGGCCGCCAGGTGTATGTCCTGGAGGTCAATCCGCGCGCGTCGCGCACTGTTCCTTTTGTCAGTAAAGCCACCGGCATACCGTTGGCCAAGATCGCCGCCCAGATCATGGCCGGCCGTCATTTAAGTGATTTTGAATTGGTCAATCCGGAGGAATTAAAATATATTTGTGTTAAAGAATCAGTCTTGCCTTTCAGCCGTTTTTCAGGGGTGGATATTATTTTAGGTCCGGAAATGAAATCCACCGGCGAGGTTATGGGCATAGCCCCGAGTTTTGGCGCGGCCTTTGCCAAATCCCAAATGGCGGCCAACCAGGCTTTGCCTAAAGAGGGAAAAGTTTTTATCAGTGTCAATGACCATGACAAGCGCGATGTGGCGGGTATTGTCCGGAAGTTGACGGATTTAAAATTTCAGGTCATGGCCACCAAGGGCACGGCCCAGGCCCTTCGTTTAGCGGGTATTGATGTGATCATGGTGGACAAACATTATGAAGGAGAAAATAACGCATTGACATTAGTCCAAAAAGGTGAGATAAATTTAATTATCAATACACCTTCAGGCAAAAAAAGCCAATCGGATATGCGCGTCATACGGGCCGCGGCTATTTTGCACAATATCCCGTGTATTACGACCCTGCAGGGGGCGTGGGCCGCGGTCGAGGCCATAGGGCGTTTTGGGACAGAGGTCAGCGTCAAGGAAGAATTCACAGTGGAGTCTTTGCAGAATTTATATGCAAGGCCAACATCCACGCGTCCATCAAAGACGCGTCAGGGGTTGGTCCAAAAGGTTAAGAAGGGATAGGGCCTTTATATGTGCGGTATCGTCGGGATCAGCCATCATAAGGAAGCCAGTAAAATGGCCTTTTTAGGCCTGTATGCCTTGCAGCACCGGGGTGAGGAGGCGGCCGGCATCGTTTCTTACGACGGCAAGGAAATGCATGCCATTAAAAAAGACGGCCTTGCTGTTGATAATTTCGATGAAAGCAATATCAGCAAATTAAAAGGCCATATGGCGATCGCGCACACCCGGT
>CAZABZ010000111.1:0-1851 GCA_964483535.1 uncultured Planctomycetales bacterium
GTTTCTCTTAAAGATGGCGAGCTCAAGAAAACTCACTCATTTAATGATATTGTTGCGATTTTAAAGACTAAAATATAAGCATGGACGGCTGACACCGATATATTGTTCTGGCTAAAATTTGTAGTTCACGTTGGTAACGTTGTTTCCCAAGGATTTGGTCACGCGAAAAGTTTGAGTCGAAATCGAACGGTACAAATTTTTATACGCCAGAATAATATATCGGCATCAGCCTGCTAAAGGTTTAATTTTCTGCTGGAGCGAAATGATGAAGATTATAGATTTATCTTTACCCATAGACGACACTTTAGTCGAAACCCATGCCGCCACCATTGAGCGCATTACGCATAAGGCGGGTGTTGAACACTTTAACTGGGTGGTGATGAGCAAACAGCCTAATGGTCAAGCGCGTTTTGACAAAGGCGAGAGGGTGGCCACTGCCAAGGAAATCCCTGATGGTGAAATGTTGTCTTTGGAAGTGGTCAATGCTTCGGTGCACATGGGATCGCACGTGGATGCGCCTTTTCATTACGGCTCTGTGTGCGAAGGCAAGCCTGCCAAGCAGATCATGGATGTGCCTTTAGAGTGGTGCTACGGCCCAGGGGTCAGGCTTGATTTTACGCATTTGAAATTTCCTGATGCTATCGGTAAAAAAGAAGTGATTGCGGCGCTTGAGAAGATTAATTATAAATTAAAGCCGATGGACATTGTGCTTTTATATACCGGCGGCGATAAGCTTCTGGGGACAGACGAGTACGTAAATAAATATGTAGGTTGCACGCCGGATGCGGTAGAATATTTGTTGGATTGTGGTATTAAAATGTTAGGTATTGACACCATTGGTCTTGATCGGCCATGTTTTTTAATGTTCAAAGAATTTTTGACGACCAAGGATAAATCCAAGATTTGGCCTTGCCATTTTCTTGGCCGCCGTCGTGAATATTGTCATATGGAACGCTTGGGCAATTTGGGCGCTATTCCCAAACCCTTTGGTTTTACAGTTTCATGTTTACCGGTGAAGGTAAAAAACGCAGGAGCAGGTTGGAGCAGGGTAGTAGCTATTTTGGAATAAAGTTAAAGAGCAATCAGGAGGGTTTATGGGACATACGGTTAACTCAATAGTTATCAACGCGCCATACGAATTAGTTTTTGACATTTCCAATAAAATCGAACGCTGGACCGAGCTTTTTGGCGACGAGTATGCCAAGGCTGATGTTTTAGAGCGCAAAGGCAACGAGATTACTTTTCGCTTAACTGATGAGGATAGTAAGTCCTGGGTGTCCAAGCGTTGGCTTTATAAAGATTTAAAATTCGCCTATGCTCAACGCTGGGACCCGTTATTTCCGTTTAAATACATGAAGATTGTTTGGTTTTATACCGAGACACCCGAGGGCATTAAAATGGCCTGGATCCAGGATTTTGAAATGGACCCCAAATTTACTAAGTTTACCGCCGAACAAATCGAAGGGTTCATTAATAAACATTCGCAGGATAATTTGAAAGTTTTCAAGAAGGTCATTGAAGCTGAAGCGCTGGCGGCTAAATAGCGTATCATCGGGTGGCTGAGGAGCAATGTTGTGAAGTAGACTTGGAAACAATTTTTGAAGACTGCTGGAGGCCCGCCAGCCTTCGTCGCCGATCAGAAATGTTGCGATTAGATGGCAGAACATTTCTGAAAAATTAGAAAAGGCCGGCGGAAAAAGCCGACCGCAGCCGAAAAAATTCGTTTCCAAGGCTGCGACATGACTGGATTCCCACTTTCGCGGGAATGACAAAAGAGGAGAAAGTTTATGTCACACGCAACAGTAGATTTAAAAGGTAAAGTCGCTCTTATCACCGGCGCCAGCCGTGGTA
>CAZABZ010000111.1:1951-4172 GCA_964483535.1 uncultured Planctomycetales bacterium
GCAACAGTAGATTTAAAAGGTAAAGTCGCTCTTATCACCGGCGCCAGCCGTGGTATCGGCAAGGCCGTGGCTATACGCATGGCTTCACATGGGGCCAATCTTGTTTTGGCTTCCCGTGGCAAGGAAGCATTGGATGAGACGGTGAATCATTTGAAGGACAAATACGGCATTGATGCTATCGGCGTTCCCACTGACGTGGCTAAATTAGCGGATTTGCAGAATTTAGTAAATAAAGCGAAAGCTCATTTTAAGCAAATCGATATTTTAATTAACGTGGCAGGCGTTTCCAGCCAACATCTTTTTCATTTGCAGCCGATTGAAGATTTTGAAATGCTGGCCAATACGAATTATTTGGGGTATGTGCGTTTGATTCGTTTAGTAATTCCTGACATGGTGGCAAGAAAAAGCGGGCATCTTATCAATGTGGTTTCGGGATCGACGCTTTGTGATCCCATCCCGCGCAGTTTTTTGGCCTATAGTTCATTGAAGATGGGGTTGCGTGCTTTTCTTAAAGGCCTTTTTTGGGAAATGCGCGAGCATAATATTAAAGTGACTTCATTATTGCCGGGTGTGGTGGCTTCTGATTTGACGGACCATCTTAAAGACGTTGCCCAAGAACAGCGCGACCGGCTTATGGATCCAGTGGCTGTGGCGGACATGGTGAGCTTTGCTTTGTCTGTGCCGGCAAATGCTTGTCCTTTGGAATTAGCTGTCATTAATCAGTTAACGACTTGGACAAAACCAGTTATCGATTATAAGCAGACCCAAGCGAAATAATGGGGGCTGGCTCCTATTTTGTCCCCAATGAAGGAGGGTAAAATGGACCAAACCGTTTGTGTTTTTCCAAAAAACAAGTTTCAGGAAGTCCGCGTAGGCATTCGTGAGTTTAAGGGCAATGATTTGGTGGATGTCCGTATTTGGACCATCTCTCAAGGCGTAGATCAGATGGTACCGACCGCCAAAGGGGTGACGATCAATGTTCATCTTTTACCTCAATTGCTTAAAGCCCTGCAGGACACCGAAAAAATTCTTAAAGTAAATAAGATGTTAGAGCCATGACCATTGACGCTCACAGCCATTATATGCCGCCCGAAGTGGCAGCGCACACCGCCTTTTTTAAGGAACATTGGTCTGATTTAGACCTGCAATTGCGCTTGATGGATGAATATCATATCGATCAGGCGGTGTTATTGTATCCTACCAGCGACGCGCATTTAAATATGGGCGGCTGGCAGGGGGTGTGTAAAATTTATAATCAAAAGATTGCCGAGCTTGTAAAGACGCATCAAGATCGTTTTATAGGCGCAGGCATTTTGCCGGTGGATTCGCCTGAGTCCATAAAAGAAGAATTGAAACGCGTCAAAGATTCGGGATTAAAAATATTATCATTGCCATCGAGTTATGAAGGAAAATATTTGGATGATCCTTTATTTGATGAAGTTTTTGAGTTTGCGGGAAAGCACAAAATGCCGGTGCATGTCCATCCTCAAATCATGGATCCAATCGGTCAAGAACGCGTGCATGATCCTTTATTAACTCCGGTGCTGGAGTATGTTTTTGATGTTTCTATGTGTATAGGGAAAATGATGATTTCCGGGGTTTTTACAAAGCACCCAAAAGTTAATTTTATTTTTGCTTATTTTGGCGGCGTGTTGCCGTTTGTCAAGGAACGTTTCGACTCTACCTATAGCATGTTGCGTCGACGTAATTTTGTTAAAGATTTAGGGAAAAATCCCGGCGAATATTTTAGTCATTTATATTTTGATATGAGCGGGAGCTCCTCCGGCGGCTCTTTGCAAACAGCCTTAGAGATGACGGACCCAAAACATATTTTGTGGGGGAGCGATTTTCCGGCCAATCAAAATTTTAAAGGTTCTTTAAGCGTTGTATCTCAAGGTATATTGTCCGCAGAGCAAAGAAATCTTATTTTAGGTGAAAATCTCCGCAGTCTATTGTTTTAATTGTCGACGGTAAGGTAAGTATTTCCAACGTGTTAGGTTTTTTAACAAATAGTTGAAATATTTCCTTGACATCAATAATTTATCTGGTAATCTTATTGAACCTTTCGAGAACCTTTGAAGGCGATTTTACATCGTTCTTTGACAATCTATTGTCCAAATCAATTTAAAAGTTTTGCCAATGTTTACAAAAAAGCCAAGTACTTTTGGAGAGTTTGATCCTGGCTCAGAGTGAACGCTGGCGGCGTGGATTAGGCATGCAA
>CAZABZ010000112.1:0-4149 GCA_964483535.1 uncultured Planctomycetales bacterium
TACACCCTCCGGCACCTGTTGGGCCCGATTTAAAAGGGCGGTCACATGCTCATGGTCATGCTTATTGTCCCGTGAACGTCCAAAAAGAGGGATGGCGGCCGTAGGCGTGAATTTGATCGGCTTTTTTGAAATATTCTTGACCGTCACCTGCATCAGTTCAACGTGCTCCCCTGTAACAGGAATAAAATTAACCGCGCTTAATTCCAATCCCGCCGATTTATGAATACGCTTAAGCTTATGCCACAGAGGCCCAATTTCGACGGAAGCTGAATCAGGCGAAGACTCCCGGGACAAACTAAAAATCCCTTTATTTTTGATAAAAACAAAGAATTCGCGCAAAGGACCGCGCAAATCTTCGCGGGAGGCGGGTTTGGTCAGGTAATGAAATTTATCAATTTTAATGTCCCCGCTTAAAAAGGGGGTGATGGCGGACTTGATGCTCAAGGCGTCAACGCCGCATAAGGGCGCGTAGATAGTTTTTATCGCGGCCGCTTGCTTTGAGGTAAAACTTACTCCATCGGGTAGATATGTATAAAATGAATCCGCAGACATAAAACTTTTGGCTGGTGTTTACAAGAAGATGACTTGTAGCATAAAAAAATTTATCTGTCTTGACTTAGGCCAATGGATCTTCGCCTTTCTAATAAAATCTTTTGGTTGCGAACTATTGTGAATATTCGACACGAGGACCTGCGTTTACTTTGGCGAGTTTAAAAAGACGGTGCATCCTAAAAAAATTCATCTGGTGAAATTGAACTCCGACGGCCCACAAAGACAAATCCAAAGATTTTACCCAAACCACTCGTCCGCTTAAAACCATCGGCTCCCCACCATCCGGTAATTCAACTTCCAAAGAAAGCTGATCGTCTAAAAAGAACCGTTCCTTAGTCAAAATATGAATGCCTTGAGCGGAAGCGTCGCGTAAAAAAACTTCGGTCCCGTAATCCTCGCGCGCATCTTTAAATTTTACCGGAAAACGGGCTGAAAAACGCTCGAATATTCTTCGTTCTCCTGTGGTCGGCTCCATGGTTGTTAGCAATGTTGGCCTCCATTTGTCTAAAAATCATTTTCCGAACGTTTTGAAGTTAAATATTTATCCAGGCGCGATGGTGAACCTGAAATAACTTCTGAAAACGCCATGCCAACACGATATTGATCAGAGACCTCAAGCTTGCGTACCCATCTCACAACTCCAATAACCATAACGGGCTCTGTATTTGGTTTAAGGACGATTTCGAGTGCTATTTTCTGATTGATCCCAACAGATTGTGAGGAAATTAAACCGATCCCATGCCGGCTGATATCAAATGTTCTGGTCCGGTCAAATTCCGAACCTGCTTTACTTTCTACAGGAACAAGGCAATTATACCTTGCTTCGGATCGTTGATTAACAACAGCGCACATATACAGACCTTGCTCTTTATAAATCTATGGTTAATGTGTGAAAACGCTTTCTCTCCTATAGTTTAAAACATATTTACTAAAAAGCAATCAAAATGGAAAAACTTTTTAAACTCTTAACATGTTGATATTATTATGCTTAAGAAAAGACCAGAGCCATTAATAAAAAATTTATAAATAATTAAGCTCTAAATGCCTTTTTTGTCTCCATTTTTATTGCAGCCATTTTTCGCTAATGCTATACTGTCTGGCAAATGGCCCTCACAGACATCGCCGCACTCATCTTAAGCATTCTCTTCCTGGTCCGCGGGGCCTCACGCGGATTTATGAACTCTTTGACGGGCCCTTTCTCTATTATAGTCACCACTATCCTCAGTATCCTTTATTATCAAACCACTAAAGATTTGATCACGAGCTTACTCATCGGATTAATAGGCCCTTTGTTTTTGAATTTGCTTTTAAAATTTCTGCTCAAAACATGGGCCAAAGCAACCAATACAGAAACCAAACCGGATTTCTTAAGCCGCCTGGGGGGTTCTGTCCTGACTTTAATCTGGGGCTGGGTATTCATTATCTTCACCTTAATACTATTGACCGTATTGCCTCCCTGGGGAGAAACATTAACGGCTATACGCAATGATGTGACGAAATCGGCCTCTTACTTGATCACCAAGAATTTAGAAAAGACCCTTTTTGCCAACTCAAAACAAAATGTCCTTTCCTTCGGGGACAAAGATCACGAAGTCGAGACCCTTGGGTCTTCCGACGCAAAATCACTGGCCGAAGACCCCCGATTCCAGAAAATCCTGCAGGACCCTGATATCCAAAAAGAAATCCAAGCTCATGACCTTGTCAAACTGATGGGCAATCCCAAAATGATGGATTTCGTCCAACAGATGATGAATGACCCCGCAACAATGCAAAAGGTCCTAAACCTCTACAAAACGTCGGGATCACTTACCAATACAAAATTCGGAAAAGATGCGGTCCAGTAAATCCTCGTCGATATTAAGGCCGGTAATGGCGTCCAGTTGGTTGACCGCGGCTTTGATCTCTTCGGAAATAAATTCCAGAGGATTTTTTCCATCCATTAGGCGGCAGGCGCTTTGCAAATTCTTTTGAGCTTCCTCTAAAGCTTTAATATGGCGGATATTGCTAATGAGAATGCCGTTGGTATCAAAATTCTTGGTCCCCCGGATTAAATCAACAATCGTTGCCTCCAGTTCCTGGATGGATTGGCCCTCAAGCGCTGAGACTTTTACCACGTGCTCCTGGCCGAATATTTCCTTAGGGACTGACATATCTATCCGCCCATCTAAATCCATTTTATTAACTACCACTAAAACCCGGGCGGCTTTTAATTGTTGCATAAGCATCCTATCCTGCTCTTCTAAGGGGCAGCTATGGTCCAAAACCAAAAGCACCAAATCAGCGCTTTTGATATAAAGATGGCTGCGCGAAACCGCCTCTTCTTCGATTAAGTCCCTTGGCTCCAAAATACCGGCGGTGTCGACCAGCGAAATAGGGATGCCTTTAATTTGCGCTGATTCTTCCAACACGTCACGGGTGGTACCGGGAATATGGGTAACAATGGCACGTTGCTCTTTGAGCAAAGCATTCAGCAAGGAGGATTTGCCCACATTGGGCTTGCCGCATAAGACAATGCGTATGCCTTCCTTAAGGATACGGCCGCTCTTGGAAGATTCCAAAAGTTTAGCCACGCATTGCTCTTCGTTACCGATCCGATCTAATATTTGCTGACGGCTTTGGGCGTCAATGCCATCCTCTGGAAAGTTAATCAATGCCTCCACCGTCGTATAAATCTCTACCAACTCTTCCCGTATAGATTTAAGCTGTATCGACAACTCCCCTTTTAATTGATGCTGACTCTGCCGCAAAAATGTCTCGGTCTTGGCATGGATGATATCCATCACCGCCTCTGCCTGGGCTAAATCCATGCGGCCATGAAGAAATGCCCGTTTGGTGAATTCTCCCGGAGTTGCCAGGCGAGCTCCCGCGGCCAACACCGCCTGAAGTACCGCGCGCAAGACAGTCATACCGCCGTGACAATTAATCTCAACCACATCCTCGGCGGTGTAACTCTTGGGTGCCCGCATCAAGGTTACCAAAACCTCGTCTAAGATATCCTCATTCTCAAAGGAACTGGGTTTGGGCCTTTTAGCCCATCCGTATTGCACCGTATGGCTTTTGCATTGTCCTAATGACTTAGCCCCTTTAAGATGAAGCACCTCATCGGCCACAGCAATCGCGTCTTTACCGCTGATCCGCACGATGCCAATGCCTCCTTGTCCTGCGGGGGTAGCAATCGCCGCTATTGTGTCTTCTAAACCTTTATATTGGTACATAACCTCAACTCCCATTAGCACACATGCCTTGTAAGGGCTAAATTTGTTCTTTTGCGTATATTATTGTATGCTCGCGCATATGAGATAAGTAGCTATTATTTTTTCAGCACGGGATATTTTCGGTCCTCATACCGGACACTCCTTGTTAGTCGCCGTCCGCATGAGAAGAGTAGGATTGCCGAGCAAGCAATAGGGAATATTAGAGCATTCGCGGCATCCAAGCTGTAAAACCTTGCAGACTTTTGCCGAAAAATCCCTGAATGTGCTGAAAAAACAATATCTACTCATCTCTAACGCATGTTTAGTCATATTGCGTGTATTGTAAGGGATAAATTTGTTCTTTTTGCGACTGTGCGTTTTTAGCCAAAGCAGCTCATGCTTC
>CAZABZ010000113.1:0-4148 GCA_964483535.1 uncultured Planctomycetales bacterium
CAGCTTTCCGGCGGCATGAAAAAACGCGTGAGTTTGGCACGGGCGCTGTGCATGGAACCCCATATTATTTTGTACGATGAACCCACCACCGGAGTCGACCCGATAACCGCGGCCGCGATTAACCACTTGATCATTGAATTGCGCGATAAACTTAAGGTCACCTCCATTGTCGTGACCCATGATATGAATTCCGCTTATCAGGTAGCTGATTCGATTGCCATGTTTTACAAGGGGCAGATCATTGCCGACGGTACGCCGGAAGAAATCAAGAATTCCCAAAATCCGGTGATCCTGCAGTTTATACATGGCCAGGCGCATGGGCCTATCACCGAGGATGAGAGGCTGATTTTTGGGCATGTTAAATGATTCCCGACGCGAATGAGAAATCATTTAAACGTGAATAGGAGAGTAAGTTATGTCCCGAGATAGTGGTTTGGAATTAAAGGTCGGCTTATTTGTGTTGTTGGCGGTGCTGGTTTTAAGTTTTTTTGTCATTTCGGTCAGCGATCTTTCATTTTTTGAAAAAGGCCGTCATATCCGGGTTGTTTTTGGTTTTGCCAGCGGGTTGCGTGAGGCGGCACCCGTTCGTCTGGCGGGAGTAGAAGTGGGCTTGGTAAGGAAATTGCAGGTATTTGTGGATGAGGCTGACGGGAGAAAAACCAAGGTGCGGGTGAGTGTCTGGATTAAAGACAAAATTGCGATCCCTGTGGATTCTAATGTTACGGTCAATCAATTGGGACTTCTAGGCGAGAAATATCTTGAAATTATTCCCGGTTCTTCGACGGATTTGATCAAGGATGGCGGTGAGGTCATAGGTCATGACCCTGTACCGATCGAGAAAATCACGGAACGGGTCGATACGTTGATGATCGAATTGGAAACCATGGTGACCAGTGTCAATAATGGTATTTTAACCGATAAAAATAAACAGTCCCTGCAAGACGCCTTGGAAGGCTTCGGTGCTGTGGGCGTGGATTTAAAAGAGGGGCGCGGGACTTTGGGCAAACTTATTACCGATGAGTCCATCTATAACAATCTCGATGATCTCACTTCGGATTTAAAAAGCAATCCCTGGAAACTGCTTTATCGCCCCAAGACTAAGCAATGAAAACCAAAACAGTATTCGTCTGCCAGAATTGTGGTTCCCAGTCGGCGCGTTGGGTGGGCAAATGCCCCAATTGCGAGGAATGGAATTCCTATGTCGAAGAGGCCGTTGTTAGCCGCAGTGAAGGGGTTAATATCGCACAGAGTCAGGGGACTCCTCCTGTTCTTTTAAAAGAAGTTGATGTCAAGCAGGACAAGCGTTACCTGACGGCTATCGGAGAATTCGACCGGGTCATGGGTGGAGGCATTGTTCCCGGGTCCGTGACCTTGATCGGCGGGGACCCCGGCATCGGAAAATCGACGATTGTTTTACAGGCCGGCTGTGCCCTGGCCCGCACGGGTTTAAAAGTTTTGTATGTCAGCGGCGAGGAGTCTGTCAAACAATCCAAGATGCGCACGGACAGGATCGCCCAGAAGCCCAATGAGAATTTTTTTATCGTCAATGAGATAGACGTAGAGGCGATTGTAGGCTATATCCATGAATTAACGCCGCAGGTGGTGATCATTGACTCGATCCAGGTGGTGCATTTAGCTGAAGTTTCTTCCGCGCCCGGGTCCGTCTCCCAGGTCAGGGAAAGCGCCGCGGTCTTGACACAGTTGGCTAAATCGAGGGGGATCGCGCTTTTTCTTATCGGACATGTGACCAAGGACGGCATGTTGGCAGGCCCCCGGGTGTTGGAGCATATGGTTGATTGTGTGCTTTACTTTGAAGGCGAACGTTATTCGTCCTACCGGATCCTTCGGGCCAATAAAAACCGTTTTGGTTCCACCAATGAAATCGGCGTCTTTGAGATGACGGCTTCGGGTTTGCAGGAAGTGTTAAATCCCTCGGAAATTTTCCTTTGCGAGCGGCCCCAGGATTCTTCCGGTTCCGTGGTGGTGCCGATCATTGAGGGGACAAGGCCATTTTTGGTGGAGATCCAGGGGTTGGTCAGCCATAGCGCTTTTGGCATGGTGCGTCAGAAAGCCCAAGGATTTGACCCCAATCGTTTAGGTCTCTTGGCGGCGGTTTTGGAAAAAAGGCTGGGGCTGAATCTTGGGGATAAAGATATTTTTTTAAACGTCGTCGGTGGTGTTAAGGTGATGGACCCGGCCGCGGATTTGGGGGTGAGCCTCGCGGTTGCGTCCGCATTATTGGACAAAGTTGTTCCCCATGACACGGCCATTTTAGGAGAGGTCGGCCTTTCCGCGGAGGTGCGCAGTGTGGCCCAAATCGCGTCCCGTGTCAATGAAGCACAGAAGCTTGGATTTGCCCGATGCATTGTTCCTAAAAATAATTTGAATAATAAAAATGATTTTAAGCCTCTCAATATCCGGTTAATTCCGGTAGCAACGGTCAGGGAAGCGTTAGATAAGTTATAAGAAATATAAGGGAGTGTCTGTGACGTTATTATTCATCCGCATTTTTTTCTTAATTATCAGCGGTATCATTGGTTATCAAATTGGAGGTATCAATCAAGCCCCTATTCTGGGCGTCCTTGCTTGTGTGGCGGGAGGGGCGCTTTTAATCGTTATTGAGGCAAATCTAAGGCAGGTATCGGTGCGTGGGCTTTCCAGCATGGTTTTCGGTCTATTGCTTGGGATTTTCATGGCGAATTTAGTTTCGGATATTCTTTCATTACTGCCTTTGGGGGACGTCCTTAAGCCCATCTTGAGGGTGATCCTGACCCTGGTTTTTTCTTATCTGGGAGCGGTGATGGCGCTACGCGGCAAGGATGAGTTTAATCTTATTATTCCTTATGTGCGTTTTAAACGGCAGAATTTAAAAGATGGCGTGATACTTTTGGACACAAGCGCCATTATCGATGGACGCGTCAGTGATATTTTTAAGACCGGTTTTCTGTCCGGCCGTTTGGTGGTGCCTCGTTTTATTTTGCATGAATTACAGCGCCTGGCGGATTCAGAAGATGAGACCAAACGCCAGCGCGGCCGTCGTGGCATGGAGATTTTAAAATCGATGCAAAAAGATCACGCGTCGGATGTGATCGTTCATGAAGACGATCTTACCGGGCCGGAGGCAGTGGATTTGAAACTAATCAAACTTTCCAAGGTGATGGATGCCCGTGTTTGCACAACGGACTTTAATTTAAGTCGCATAGCCTCGATCCAGGGCGTTGAAATGCTTAATATCAATGATTTGGTCAACGCGGCCAAGCCGGTGGTGTTTACCGGTGAGGAATTGGAAATCAGGCTTTTGAAGGAAGGCAAAGAAGCCAATCAGGCCATCGGTTATTTGGAAGACGGGACAATGGTGGTTGTTAGCGACGGGCGGAAAGCTTTGGGGCAGACAGCCAAGGTGTATGTGACCTCGGCCTTGCAGACCCAGGCAGGACGCATGATCTTCGCGAAGATGGAAAGGCAATAAAGAGCTTAGAAATGGAAAGAATGAAGACAGAAGTTATTGTCGTTGCCGCCGGGGCAGGCAAGCGTTTGAATGCAAAGGGCCCCAAAGCTTTGGTCTTGCTTAAAGGCAAGCCGTTGGTTGCTTATTCATTAAAGGTTTTTGAAGACCATCCCGGCATTGATAGAGTGGTTTTGGTCGGAGCCGCCGGGCATATACCTCAATTTGTCCGGATGGCCCGTCCTTTTAAGAAAGTACGTGCGGTGGTGGTTGGTGGGGCCAAGCGTTCGGATTCGGTCAAATGCGGGTTAAAGGAAGTGTCACCCGATACGGACATAGTGTTGGTGCATGATGCGGCCAGGCCTTTTATTGAAAATATTATGATCAACCGTTTGTTGGGGACGTTGAAGAAAAATAAAGCAGCTATTGTCGGCGTGCCCCTTAAATTCACTGTTAAAAAAGTCGATCGCAAAACTTTAGTTATTCAAGAAACTCCTGCGAGAGAGTTGTTATGGGAAGCGCAAACGCCTCAGGGGTTTCATAAAGATGTTTTAGTCAAAGCGTATGCTAAGAAGTTTAAAGGAGAAGCAACCGATGATGCCATGATGGTTGAGCGCATGGGCACAAGGGTCAAGATTATCATGGGGGATTATCGTAATATCAAGGTCACGACACCGGAAGATATCATTTTAGCGCGGCAATT
>CAZABZ010000114.1:0-4115 GCA_964483535.1 uncultured Planctomycetales bacterium
CACGCCATTTTAAAATCCACCGGCATTGTCGCCTGCGGGGTATTGGCGTCAAGGGGGCTGGGATTTGTGCGTGATGTGATCGTGGCCCGCTTTTTAGGTACCGGCTTATTAGCCGAGGCTTTTTTTGTGGCCCAGCGCATCCCCAATTTGTTAAGAGATTTGGTTGGTGAGGGCGCGGCTAACGCGGCCATTGTGCCTGTTCTTTCAGAGTATGCCCATCAAAAATCCAAAGAAGAATGGCAGGAATGTATTAACGCGGTTTTGGCCTGGGGCGTGATTGTTTTAGGAAGCATCACGGTGATAGGTATTTTCGCGGCACCCTGGATTGTGCGGTTGATCGCACCGGGGTTCGCGGCAGAGAAGGGGGAATTACAGCTGACGGTTGATTTGACGCGCATCATGTTCCCTTATTTGATTTTGATTGCTTTAACTGCTTTTCAGGCAGGGATTTTATATTCTTTAAACGCGTTTTTTGCTCCTGCTTTCGGGCCATGCCTCTTGAATTTGGCCATGATTTTAAGTGTCTGGGTGGTATGTTTGTTCTCATGGCCATCACATCAATTGGCGTACGCTCTGTCCGTTGGCGTTTTGGTCGGCGGCATCTGGCAGTTTTGGGCCCAATGGCTGGCCTTGCGCCGCCGGGGAGTGCATTGGAAGATGCCCAAAAGCCTAAATCATGAGGGGGCCCGTCAAATCGGAAGGCTTTTGCTTCCGCGTTTATGGGGGGGCACTGTTTATCAGCTTAATGTATTCGTGGATACTTTTTGCGCTTCTTTGGCGGTAATTGTGGGGAGCGGGGGCATTGCCGCGATTTATTATGCTAATCGCATGATCCAATTTCCTCTGGGTGTCTTTGGTTACGCGCTTTCGTCCGTGGCCTTGCCGTCCTTGTCCAAACTCGCCCAGGAAGGGGACATGGTCCGTTTTAAATCGACGCTGTTTTTTGCCTTGCGTAATTTGATGTTGATTTTAATACCCACGGCTGTGGGCATGGGTCTCTTTTCGAAATGGATCATTCACATTATTTTTCAGCGCGGGGCCTTTGATGCTTATTCGACGATGGTCACCTCGCAGGTGATGTTTTATGCCGCGCTGGGTTTGCCTTTTTTTGGGGCCTCGAGGATTTTAGTGTCCGCTTTTTACGCTTTGCAGGACACTAAAACGCCTGTCAAAGTAGCCACGGTTTGTCTGGTGGTCAACGCGGTATTAAACGCGGCCCTGATGTTCCCTTTGAAGATCGGCGGCATTGCCCTGGCCAGCAGCATCGCCGGAGCGGTCAATTGCCTATTGCTCTGGAAGGGGCTTAATAAGAAATTGAATTGGAATGGTTGATCTCAAGACAAAAATTAAAGGATTGCCGACGAGCAGCGGGGTTTATTTATATAAAGACGCCTCGGGGAAAGTCATTTATGTCGGCAAGGCGGTCAATATCCGCAAACGCGTGGGATCGTATTTTCGCGCGGATACCGGAAGTTTTAAGACAGACCTTTTAGTCAGCCATATAGCCCACATCGACACCATTCAAACGGCCTCCGAGGCTGAAGCCTTGATTTTGGAGGCCAGCCTCATTAAGCAATACCAGCCCAAATACAATGTTGAGCTTAAGGACGGCAAAACATATCCGTTTATTCAAATCACTAAAGAGGCATTCCCTTCCGTGTCAGTGGTGAGGTTTAACGCGCGTAAACATAAGGACATCAACGCGCAGCTTTATGGGCCTTATGTCAATCCAACGCTCATCCGCGAGGCTTTACAAATCATCCGCAAGATTTTTCCTTTCCGTTCCTGTGAGCCGTTTAGTAATAAAATTTGTTTGGATTATCATATCGGGTTATGCCAGGCTCCCTGTGAGGGAAGAATCAGCAAAGAAGACTATCAGCGCAATATCAGGAGCATAAGATTTATTCTCGATGGTAAAAAGGACGATCTGTACCGCAATTTGCGCCTGGAAATGGAGAAGCTTTCCCGCCGTCGTGACTTTGAAGGGGCGGCCCGCCTGCGTGACCAGATACGCGCCATCGGGGCTTTGTATTCAGGGACAGGGGACATTAATTATTTCAAAGAAGCTGAACAGCTCCAAAGGGCCCTGGGCCTTGAAAAGGCCCCGGTCCGTGTTGAATGTTTTGATATTTCCAATATCATGGGCAATCAGTCGGTGGGCTCCATGGTTTCTTTTTTAAACGGCAAGCCCGATAAGAATAATTACCGCAGGTTTCGTATCAAGACGGTCAGAGGCATTGATGATTTTCAAATGATCGCTGAGATCGTGCGCCGTCGTTATACACGTCTTCAAAAAGAGAATTCAAGTTTTCCGGATTTGATTGTTATCGATGGCGGGAAAGGCCAGTTGGGGGCGGCGATGAAGGAATTAAAGAAATTGAATTTGTCTTTGCCGGTCATCGCTTTGGCCAAGAGGGAAGAAGAAATCTTTATTCCTGGCAAACGCAATTCCTTAAAGCTTCTTCCCGATTCACTTGGCCTCAAGCTCCTGATGCGCGTGCGTGACGAAGCCCATCGCTTTGGACTGAAATACCATACTCTTTTAAGGTCGAAAAATTTATGTCCTCATCCTTAACCGATTTTGAATGGCAGGTTTTGCGGGCCGTCTTGGCGATACCCTTAGGGGAAACCCGTTCCTATCAGTGGGTCGCAAACAAAATAGGGCGGCCCAAGGCTGCGCGCGCGGTAGGCCAGGCCTTGCGTAAGAATCCGTATCCTTTGATCATTCCCTGCCATCGGGTGGTCAAATCAGACGGAGGGCTTGGCGGGTATGCCGGCAAAATGGATGGCAAAAAAGCCAAACTATTGGCCATTGAGCAGGTCATTGCCCGTCGGATTAAGGCATAAAGCGGCCTTCAAAAAACACCTCGACAAGTCCTGATTTTAAGATTATCATGTACAAGTTTTTATAGGGAAGTTTTGCAAAAGGAAGGGAATATTAATGGAAGTTGGGATTGTCGGTTTGCCTAATGTCGGCAAGTCTTTGCTGTTTAATGCGTTGACCGGTGCCGCGGCGGCGGCGGAAAATTTTCCTTTTACCACCATTGAGCCTAATATCGGGGTCGTCCCTTTGCCTGATGAGCGGCTGAATGTTTTGGCCCAGGAATGGGATTCCGCCAAAGTCACCCCATCGGGTATCCGTTTTGTGGACATTGCCGGTATTGTTGAGGGAGCGTCCCAAGGCGAGGGTTTGGGAAATAAGTTTTTGGCCCATATCCGTTCGGTGGATGCCATTGCCCATGTGGTGCGTTGTTTTAAAGACCAGAATGTGGTCAATGTGATGACAGAACTTAATCCTCAGTCTGCCGCGGATATCATCACCACCGAACTTTTATTGGCGGACATTCAGCAATGCCAGAAAGCCCTGGACCGCTGGTCCAAAACAGCCAAGTCAGGCGACAAAGACGCCATTGCCAAATGCAATGCCTTGAATGATTGCATGAAAGCGTTTAATGAGGGAGTTCCCGCCCGTCGATTAAAAGATATCTCTCCTGAAATTTTAAATGAATTTCAGTTTTTGACGGCCAAGCCGTTAATGTATGTGGCTAACATCGATGAGGGAACGCCGGATGAAGTCTTGCTTAAGCCCTTGCGTGAGAGGGCGCACCTGGAAGGCGCGGCATTGGTCGCCTTGTGCGCGAAATTAGAAGCTGAGATTGTGCAGTTGCCGCCCGAGGAGCGCGACGCTTATTATGAATCCGCGGGCATTACCTCGCCGGGTTTGGCGTGCCTGGCCCAGGCGGGTAAAGAATTACTTAAGCAGATCTGTTTTTTTACGGCAGGCCCGCAGGAAACGCGTGCCTGGCTTATCCATGAAGGGACGATAGCCGTCAAGGCCGCCGGAAAAATACATACGGACATTGAACGCGGTTTTATCCGCGCTGAAATCTATAAATTCGATGATCTTAAAAGGCTCGGTTCCTATAAAGCCGTGCAGGAAAAAAATTTGGTGACCCTCGAGGGTAAAGAGTATATTATGAAAGACGGTGACTGCGCGTATTTTAGGTTTAGCGTGTGAATGACGGATAATAATCATGAATGATCAATTAGCCAAACAATTTGATGAACTCGCCAATAGGCTGGCCGGCCTAAGGGGGTATCTTTGACTTGCCCCA
>CAZABZ010000115.1:0-4095 GCA_964483535.1 uncultured Planctomycetales bacterium
CCGGATAAAGAATGGACAGTCACTCAGGAAGGCTTTGTGTCTAAAAGTAAAAATTCGCCTTTTATCGGACGAAACCTCAAAGGCCGGGTAGAATACACCATCTGCGGCGGCAAGGTGGTTTATAGAGCGTAATTTTGCGCCCGTAGCCTAATGGATAGGGCAGCAGCCTCCGGAGCTGCTGGTGCAGGTTCGAATCCCGCCGGGCGCGTTTTTTAGGGAAGTAAACCATGCGGAAACAAAAAATCACCATTTCTGTGATCGGCGGCAGCGTTATCAGTCCCAAGGTTGCGGATTTGGCCCAAGCCGTCGGGAAAATGGTCGCGGAATTAGGTTGCGTCTTGGTCTGCGGAGGCTTGGGTGGCGCTATGCAAGCGGCGGCTAAGGGGGCAAAAAGCTCAGGAGGGTTGACCATCGGCCTTTTGCCCGGCAAGAATAAAATCGATGCCAATCCCTATATTGATATTGCTTTGCCGACCACCATCGGGTATGCTCGTAACGCTATGGTCGCCTGCTCGGCGGATATTATCATTGCCCTGCCGGGTAGTTTCGGCACCAATTCTGAAATTTGTTATGGCTTGGTTTATGGACGGCCGGTCATTGACTTAGGCGCGTGGAACATGAAGGGCATGGTCAGCGCCAAGAACATTGCTCAGGCCAAGGAGAAAATCAAAAAGATCATTAAAAAGCTGGCACATGCCTGAACATTTTATTTATGAAAAAAATACAAAATAAATACAAAATTCTCGTCAATGAAAAGCTCTGTCCGAAATATTGGCACATGGTTTTTGACGCTCCTGAGGTGGCCCTTGAAGTCAAGCCGGGTCAATTTATCCATATCCGTACCGATGAAGAAGGTCTCCAGCCCTTTTTCCGGAGGCCCTTCAGCGTTTATCGCGCCCAGAGATACGTGGAGATATTTTATGCCGTGGTTGGCCCCGGCACCAAATTGCTTTCTCTAAAAGGTAAGGGCGATACTCTTGACGTCCTTGGGCCTTTGGGAACGCCTTTTGTCAATCCGCCCGAAGATACTCGTCAGGTGGTTATGATCGCCGGCGGCATCGGCGTTGCGCCCATGCTTATTCTTTCCGATGTGTTAAAAAAGAAAAAATACGAATTGCTTCTATTGTACGGCGCCCGCAGCCGGCAATACGTGTATCCGATGAAAGAGTTTAAAGACAATGGGGTCAAAGTCCATGTGGCAACGGATGACGCCTCCGTGGGGGCCAAGGGCGCGGTCAGTGTTTTATTTGATAAGATTGATTTGACCTCGGGCCATACGTTCATTTATACTTGCGGGCCGAATCCCATGATGAAAGCGGTGCAGGCCTTTGCCGCCAAGCATGGCATTTTAGGCCAGGCCGCTTGTGAGGGGACCATGGCCTGCGCCCTGGGGGCGTGTTTAGGTTGTTCCTTAGAGACCAAGAATGGTTTTAAGACAGTTTGTTATGACGGCCCGGCGTTTAATTTAGATGAGGTGGTGTTTCACTAATGAATCTATCCGTCAATATTGGCAATATAACATTTAAAAATCCCGTGACCGTGGCTTCCGGCACCTTTGGGCATGCCCAGCGCTATTACAGTCTTGAGGAAGTCAAGAAGCTTGCTGCCATTGTCCCCAAGACCGTGACTTTTTATCCGCAGAAGGGCAATCCGCCGGTACGGATTTTTGAAACACCGTCGGGTATGATCAACGCCATCGGCATTGAAAATCCCGGTATCGACGTCTTTATCGCCCAACAACTGCCGGCCTTAAAGAATATTGGAGTGCCTTTGATCATCAGTATTTTGGGGCACAATGAAGAACAATTTATTGGTATTATTGAAAAGTTGAACGCGCAAGAGGGCATCACGGCGGTGGAGTTGAATTTATCCTGCCCAAATCTTAAACATAAAATTTTAGTGGGGCAGGACCCTGTTGCCACCAAGCGGTTAGTCGGAAAAATCAAGCCGCTGTCCAAATTTCCAATTATTGCTAAATTATCACCCAATGTGACGGACATCGCTGAAATCGCCCAGGCAGCCGAGGCAGGCGGCGCTGACGCGGTGAGTTTGGTCAATACCTTTACGGCCATGGCCGTTGACATTAAGAAACGTCAAAGCCGCATCGGTAATTTTACAGGAGGATTATCCGGGCCGGCCATCCGGCCCATCGCGGTTTATATGGTAAACAAGGTGGCGTCCCAGGTTAAAATCCCCATTATCGGTATGGGGGGCATTATGACAGCATCGGATGCCCTGGAATTTATTATCGCGGGAGCGACGATGGTTGCCGTGGGTGCCGCAAATTTTATCAATCCCCGCGCGCCCATCGATGTTTTGGAAGGGATTGAATCCTTTATGAAAGAAAATAAGATTAGCGATATTCGCGAAATCATCGGGAGTTTAAAAGTATGAAAAATTCCAAAACCGCGCAATTGATCGTTGCCCTAGACCTTGAAACTTTCCAAGAGGCCCGTAAACTGATCGACGAGGTGGGGGATTCCGTTGAGATCTTTAAAGTCGGCAGTCAAATGTTCATTTCTTCGGGGACAGAAATTATCCGTTACCTGCAGTCTAAAAACAAAAAAGTTTTTCTCGATTTGAAGTTCCATGATATTCCCAATACAGTGGCTTTGGCGATAAAAAGCGCGATATCTACTTTTTCGCCATTGTTCATGTTAACCGTTCATACCTCCGGCGGTAAAGAGATGCTTGAGATCGCGGTCCTTGCAGCAGGAGCCCATGCCAAAGCATTGGGGGTGGCACGGCCCCTGATTGTTGGGGTCACTGTATTAACCAGTACGGCTAAAGACGCTGATGTAGAAAGTTTAGTGTTAGAGCGTGCCCGGCTGGCCAAAAGAGCGGGATTAGACGGGGTTGTGGCTTCCGTTGAAGAAGCGGCACATATCCGCCGGGAAATGGGTCCGGAATTTTTGATTGTAACTCCGGGCATACGGGCTACGGACGCGTCTTTAAATGATCAGAAGCGGGTAGCGACACCGCAGGCCGCCATTTTACAGGGCAGCAATTTTTTAGTGGTGGGGCGGCCAATCACTCAAGCCCCCTCTCCGCGTATGGCGGTGCAAAGAATTTTAGAGGAGATGAATAAAGGCAGGCAATGAACCTTTTTATCAAAAAACCCATTAGTCAATTGCTTGAATGCGCCGAAGGAGGGGAATATCAATTAAAGCGTTCCCTGGGGGCGCTTAATTTAATGTCCTTAGGGATAGGCGCTATCATTGGGGCGGGCCTGTTTTCTTTAACGGGTATTGCCGCGGCTGAAAACGCGGGGCCTGCGGTAGTGCTTTCTTTCGTGGTGGCGGCTGTTGGATGCGCTTTTGCGGGCATGTGCTATAGTGAGCTGGCATCCATGATACCCGTTGCTGGCAGTGCGTATACCTACGCATACGCGACCATGGGCGAATTTATTGCCTGGATCATCGGCTGGGATTTGGTTTTGGAATATGCAGTGGCCTCGGCAGTAGTGGCTGTGAGCTGGTCAAGGTATGTGGGTTCTTTTTTACATGATTTTGGCATTACAATCCCGGTACGTTTAGCCGCTTGTCCTTTTGATGTCGTTACCATGCCGGATGGCAGCCAGGGGCATGGATTGGTCAATATCCCGGCGATATTGATCATTGTGCTTATTTCTCTTTTGTTGATGATGGGGATCAAGGAATCGTCTATCGTCAATGATGTGATCGTTGTTATCAAACTGGCGGTGGTGCTGACTTTTATAGCCGTGGGGTTTCATTATCTCAAACCGAGTAATTATGTGCCGTTTATACCGCCTAACACCGGCAATTTTGGCGATTTTGGGTTAAGTGGTGTCATGCGCGCGGCGGGGATCATTTTCTTTGCTTATATCGGGTTTGATACGGTCTCAACCGCGGCCCAGGAAGCGCATCATCCGCAGAGGGACATCCCGCGGGGCATTATTGGTTCTTTGATCATTTGCACGGTCCTTTATATCCTGTTTTCTTTTGTTCTGACCGGCATGTTGAATTATAAATTAATGAAAGGCGATGCCGCGCCGGTGGCCACGGCCATTAATTTGACGCCGTATCCCTGGCTGCATGTTTTGGTCAAGCTTGGGATCATAGGCGGTTTTACGTC
>CAZABZ010000116.1:0-4049 GCA_964483535.1 uncultured Planctomycetales bacterium
CCACTATAAAATCAAACAAGAATGGATTGTCTTTGTGAACAGTCAAACCCTTGATAATGACCGGCTCATAAGCAGGGCTTAAATTGACCATTGTCCCGGGTGCCGGCAAACCTAAAACAGAATCAGCATGGGCCGCAGGATACGGGCCTAATGTGGTTAAGAAAAAGCAAATAATAACGGTCAAGCTTAAAATTCTCTTAAACATAGTGAACAACTCTCTCTGTATTTAAAACATTACCTCTTTAGCCGGCTATGGTAGAAGCTTGCTTCACCCCTAATCTTGCGGGCAAATTGATATTGTGTTCAATATTAAGTAAAACCGGCTTAAACCCTTTGATTTTCATAAACTGACCGATCGGCTGTTGCGAGATAGGCAAGACCATGCCATTGCCATCGCGCAGGACCTGCATATTATACAAAGCAGCATCTAAGTTGATACCACCGTTAAGCATCGCTTGGTCTCCTTTAGATTGTTGAGATGCTTGATAATCAGCAACCAGCTTGGCCGTGCCTGTGGCTCCAAAGGCATTAAAGTGATCAACAGCACTTTCCTTCGTTGCCATTACAATCTCATCCTGAACATCCTGCGGCAACGCCAATATGTCTTTCCGGTACATGCCGTTTATGTTCTTTAATTCCATTCCAATCAGCGCATCCAAAACTCCCTTACTTTCTGCTTCTTGGCGACTGGTTACATTAGAATATTTCTTATCATTTCCATATCTTTCTACCAACGTATCAATCATCCTGTTTCTCAAAACAGCCGCTGGCCCCTTGGGGTCCCTTTCTGCTGCTTTAGTTAGCTCTGCCCAGAAGATATTCTGCCACTGGGTCCCTACATGACCGGAACGGATACCTGCCGCTCGTAAAGTAGATATGTTCTCTAGCGACGTCCCTGTTATCCCATGCTGGACGATCTCGATACGATAAGGCTTTAAGGCTTCTGCAATATCGCTGGTCGCATCCAGATTTATGCTCGTTGCTATCAGTTTCCCGTCAGGCCCATACTTATTACCATGTTCTGTTCCATTATTAATAGCCAAACGGCTGATATCCACACCATAACCTTTTAATCCCTCAATGAATTCCACCGCCTCACCAACAGTGGAATTCTGCGCACCACCGATTTCCCCTACTTCTGCCTCATGACTGGCACTTGCAGGTATAAAACCATCCAAAAACGCCGTAATCATAATGTTCTGTTTCATCGGCATAAATGACGCATCCAAAGCAAAAATTGAAAATCCCGCCTTAACTTCAGCCAATACAAGCTCATACGCCTTCTTAACAGCCTTCAAGGCGTTGGCCACGTTCACATTTGAATTATATTCGGGTGAGGCAGCCGCGGCTAAAAACATCTCTCCCCGCTTTGCCACATCCTTCTCGGCTAAAATATTTTCAAATAATTTTACAACTATTTGTTGTGCCTCTTTGTCTGCAAGGTAATCCTTGTCAACCTTAGCGGTGATATGATCACCTTTCAACACATAACTGTGGTACCCTATTTGATCCGCATACCCTTTGATCATATCAGCCAAAGCCTGCGGATTATCTAAAGAGTACCCGTTGGGCCAAGTATAACCTAACTCACTTATGGCCTGCTGGAATACCGCCACAGAGTTGGTCTCTTTTGCGCCCAACAAAATACCTTTAGCCGAAAGAGGCATACGGATATTGGTTGCCATGATAACCGCCTTGCGCCCTTCCTCCGTCGCATCAAGCGCTTTATACACTTCGCCCCCGCTAAGCATCCCTTGGTCTCCTTTAGATTGTTGAGATGCTTGATAATCAGCAACCAGCTTGGCCGTGCCTGTGGCTCCAAAGGCATTAAAGTGATCAACAGCACTTTCCTTCGTTGCCATTACAATCTCATCCTGAACATCCTGCGGCAACGCCAATATGTCTTTCCGGTACATGCCGTTTATGTTCTTTAATTCCATTCCAATCAGCGCATCCAAAACTCCCTTACTTTCTGCTTCTTGGCGACTGGTTACATTAGAATATTTCTTATCATTTCCATATCTTTCTACCAACGTATCAATCATCCTGTTTCTCAAAACAGCCGCTGGCCCCTTGGGGTCCCTTTCTGCTGCTTTAGTTAGCTCTGCCCAGAAGATATTCTGCCACTGGGTCCCTACATGACCGGAACGGATACCTGCCGCTCGTAAAGTAGATATGTTCTCTAGCGACGTCCCTGTTATCCCATGCTGGACGATCTCGATACGATAAGGCTTTAAGGCTTCTGCAATATCGCTGGTCGCATCCAGATTTATGCTCGTTGCTATCAGTTTCCCGTCAGGCCCATACTTATTACCATGTTCTGTTCCATTATTAATAGCCAAACGGCTGATATCCACACCATAACCTTTTAATCCCTCAATGAATTCCACCGCCTCACCAACAGTGGAATTCTGCGCACCACCGATTTCCCCTACTTCTGCCTCATGACTGGCACTTGCAGGTATAAAACCATCCAAAAACGCCGTAATCATAATGTTCTGTTTCATCGGCATAAATGACGCATCCAAAGCAAAAATTGAAAATCCCGCCTTAACTTCAGCCAATACAAGCTCATACGCCTTCTTAACAGCCTTCAAGGCGTTGGCCACGTTCACATTTGAATTATATTCGGGTGAGGCAGCCGCGGCTAAAAACATCTCTCCCCGCTTTGCCACATCCTTCTCGGCTAAAATATTTTCAAATAATTTTACAACTATTTGTTGTGCCTCTTTGTCTGCAAGGTAATCCTTGTCAACCTTAGCGGTGATATGATCACCTTTCAACACATAACTGTGGTACCCTATTTGATCCGCATACCCTTTGATCATATCAGCCAAAGCCTGCGGATTATCTAAAGAGTACCCGTTGGGCCAAGTATAACCTAACTCACTTATGGCCTGCTGGAATACCGCCACAGAGTTGGTCTCTTTTGCGCCCAACAAAATACCTTTAGCCGAAAGAGGCATACGGATATTGGTTGCCATGATAACCGCCTTGCGCCCTTCCTCCGTCGCATCAAGCGCTTTATACACTTCGCCCCCGCTAAGCATCCCTTGGTCTGCACTCGCATTAGCCTCAGATCCAACCACTTCCACAGTTACTCTGTTTATTGAGCCATTTCCATCAGCTATTGCAGCTTGATCGTCTTTTGGCAAACTAGCCAAAGCTCCGTGCAACGTTTCTGTTACTTCTGCTAAATCCACAACCCCACCCGAAAAATACTTGCGGGGAACTGACTGGTGGGTCACGGGGTCATCATCTTCTTTAATAAAATTAAACGCGCCTTTTTTAAATGCCTGCAAATAGCGCTCATATATCTGCTGTTTGATTTGTTTGTCCGCCAGATCAATGCCAGCCACTTTATCTTTGTTGGAATAGATCTGTCCCAGGATAGTTTGTTGCAAATTCTGCTTATACCAAGCTGCTAAAATCGCTGAATTAAAAACCTGGCGTATGGTGGCAAAATTAGCCCCTTCATTGACTTCCTTTTCAAGGGCCGGCAAAACCACTTCGCGCACCACATTGGAACCGACCGCGTTGGTGGTTTTGGCATCCTGTTTATCCATGCCGGAGCCGCTAAAAATATTATTATTCAAATGCTTATTCAAAGACAAATAATCCTGCTCCAGCATTACTTTCAGATGGCTTCTGACCACATAGGCGCTATTATCATGTTCCCAAACCACGGCCTGGCTGGGGACAATCCACACCTTGTTAAAAGTATTCACGGGAATATTGGTCGTGCCAAACTGCTTTTGCGCTTGCGCGTAAACCTTGCTCCAAAATGCTTTGCCGATTTCTTTTTCAGGGTATATTAAGGAAGAGGTCAATTGTTTCAAAATATAGTCTTGAGCCAGCATGTCCCTACCCATTTCCGTAATCCCAAGACTTTCAGGGATGATGCGGTCTTTTTCATAAGGAGAAAGGTTGACCCAATCTTCTTTGTCAGGAACGGTCAATGCCGCCATAAAATATTTGATGAGTTTATTGGATTCTTCTTTAAATTGCTGGTCATTGAGCTTGGTATCCCCTGTATCAATGATGAAATC
>CAZABZ010000117.1:0-4047 GCA_964483535.1 uncultured Planctomycetales bacterium
AGGTCATAATGGAAGTTATGCTGGGTTGAGGCGCTGGTGGTATGGACCACGACATCATCCGGATTAAAAAGAGTTGCGAGTTGTTCCACATGATCAAAATGAATGCTGTAATCATAAACGTCAGTCACTTTATCGGTATAATTGATGATGGCGCTGGCTGTTTGTCCAGGGGCCTTGGTCTCTACACCACTTATGAGATTGGGGCTATTGGCGTTTACCTGACTATTATTAGCGATGACGCTTAATCGTTGATGGTCTGAAGGCGTATAATCCAAACGCGCTCCGTCCCTGTCGCTTAGATACCTGTCTGAGAAGCTTGTGTGGGTGTTTTTGCTAAAGCCCTGATCGAATTGATTGTCAAAGTAAGCCCTCAATGCCAGCCCGGTTGTTCCAATCTTATCGCCGACCCCGATGCTTGTGTCCCGATAAGATTGCGTGCCGCCTTCTTGAGAGACATAATTGTCTTTTTCATCCGCGGCCTTGGTGATGATATTAATAACTCCGTTTACGGCATTGGAAGAATATAAGACCCCGGGAGACCCTCGGATAATTTCAATGCGTTCAATTTCATTTAAACTGACCGGCAGATTTTCCCAAACAACGCCAGACATCATGGGATTAAAAACAACAGCCCCGTCAATGAGCACCAATATGTTATTGACGATATCAGCAACCCATGTCCCTTCACGGATACCAACGCCATATTGATGGCCGTTTGCTTGCCTGATTTGCAGGCCTGGGACACGATATAAAAGGTCGGCTACTTCCCGCGCGCCGGAACGTTCGATGTCTTCTTTAGTAATGACATACATCGCATTGGCGACATCATCCAGTTTTTGCTCACGCCCGGAGGAAGAGGTGACCTTCATGGTTAACAGGTTCTCAAGGGACATGCCCATCATTTGGGCGACATGCGTTGTATCGTCAGCCAACGCGTTGATACTTAACGCTGATGAAAAAAGCAACAGGAAGCCCCATTTAAAGATATTTTTCATCTTTTTTCCTTTCGGTTAGCTGTCTTTCTGACTTGCCAAACATCTTTATTATAGTATTACAAGTAAAATGCCCACACAATTAAAAGTTTGTATAAATTAGTCGAAATGGCAAAGGCCGTGACCACATTTTTGTTAATGCTGGTTTTAATCTTTTTGGGCTGGTATAATGCCAGCCATATTTCGTACCTTTGCTAACTGGAATAGGAGAACAAATGATTATGGCAACAATGGAAGATTTCAAGAAAATCGAACTGGTGGTGGCCCAGATCAAAGAGGTCAAGGAACATCCCAACGCGGACCGTCTTTATGTTTTGCAGGTGGATACGGGCCGTGATGTGCGGCAGATCGTTGCCGGGATCCGCAAAGCGTATACTCCAGAGCAACTCATTAATTGCCGGATCATCCTGATCGCCAATATGGAACCTGCGGTCATCCGGGGCGAAGTCTCCAACGGGATGCTTTTGGCGGCGTCGGATGATAATGGAATGGCTTTGCTGGCTCCGGACAAAGACATGATACTTGGTAGTATTGTTAAATGACAGAACTGTCCCTCAAACAATTTGTCCCTTCTGAAGTTTGTCTTAAATGCGACGGCTGCTGCCGTTACAAGGAAGCAGGTTCTGCCTGGCGTCCTAAATTAGGGCAGGACGAGCAGGCGGGTTTAGCCGCATTGATAACCGCGGGCGACGTTTTGGACGCCCAAGGGTATATCAAAACCGTTCAAACCCATAAAGGGCATCTTTGCAGATTTCTAAACGGCGCGGACAACACGTGCGGTATTTATACCAAGCGGCCTTTTGAATGCTCTTTGTATCCTTTCATTCTTTCCAGGACACCGGACGCTGTTAAGGTCTATGCGCATTTAAGCTGTCCCTATGTCCAAGACCATTTGTCTCGCTCCAGCTTTGATGATCATGCGGCTTATTTGAAAGATTTTTTTCGCCGGGCAGATGTTCGGGAATTTCTATCACACAATAAAGCTATGTTTCATGATTACAGCCCGTACGCTCCTGAATTGTTGCACCTTTTTGATTTTTTTATGTAGGGGACGGGGGAGTTGAATTTTTATGAAGGACAGCCGTCTTTTAGAACAGAAATCTTTGGTGGAATCTTTTTTGGCGCGAGGTTTAAGGCCGCTATCCAGTTTTTCTTTTGTCAGTTTGTTTGCCTGGTGTGATTTTTTTGATTTTGAATTTAAAATGATCAACGACTGCCTATGCATCTTTGCTCATGGGGACTCAGGCTGTTTCCTATATTTACCGCCCTTGGGTAAAAGTTTTGATTCCTCGACGATAGAGCTTGGCTTTAAGCACATGGCCAAGAGTGAAGGTCCAAGAGGATGCAACCGCATAGAAAATATTCCGGAAAATTTATTGTCAGCCTTTGACCCAAGTAGGTATAATCAATACTCTAAGAGCGCGGAGTACGTGTATCGCAAAGAAGACTTGATCGCCCTGAAAGGCAATGCCTATAAATCCCAGCGGCATGATTGCAATTCTTTTATAGCACATCATGGGACGCATTCTTTTGGGCCTTACGTGGATGTTGATTTCGATTCTTGCATGGGTTTGTATGAACGTTGGGCAGACCATCGTGCAAGTGCCAATAGCGATGATGTGTACCGGTCCATGTTGCAGGAAAACCGTCTGGTACACGCGCGTTTGTTAAAATTTTGGCAGCCCCTGGGGCTCCTCGCCAGAGTTTTGAAGGCGGATGGGAAGATCATTGGCTATACTTTTGGTTTTAAGGTCGATGAAAGCACGTTTTGCGTTTATTCGGAAATCGCGGATTTAAAAATCCCGGGGACCGCGGCGTATATGTTTAAGAGTTTTTGCGCTGATGGGCAGTTAACGGAGTTTAGCCGGATAAACACAATGGATGATTTCGCCATGCCTAATGTGGCCAGGGCAAAACAAGCGTATCATCCTTCAGAATTAATTTCTTCATATTCGGTATCAGTAAAGACTGAAAATTAAGAGGGGCGAGGAGGCATTATTGAATATTAAGCTTACCGAATTTGTGATTTTCGACGTTGAAACAACAGGTCTTTCCCCTACGGATGGCGATCGCATTGTCGAAATTGCCGCTGTGAAGGTCAAGGGGACTGAAGTGGTCGATAGGTTTTATTCCCTGGTCAATCCTCAAAGGTCCATGCCCTCGCAAGCAACCCTGGTCAATAATATCACGGAAGATATGCTCACGACAGCCCCCGTGGCCGCGGATATCCTGCCTCAAATGATCCATTTTATCGGCGGGGCATGTGTGGCCGGACACAATGTGCGTTTTGACCTTAATTTTTTATGTTATGAACTGGCTTTAGTCGGCCGCAGGCTTGATGACCGGACCCCGGCCGTGGATACTTTAAAAATGGCCCGTGACTTACTGCCCTATTTAAGCAACCACAAGTTAGCTTATTTGGCGCGCTCCCTGGGGGTGGTCGTTGACCAGACCCATCGCGCCATGGCGGATGTTGAACTTACCGTCGCGGTATTTTTGCGCCTGATGGAAATGGCGGGGGACAAGGACCTTCACAAAGCGTCTGTTTTCTTAAATCAATTTGGTGTTGAGAAGCCCAACTTCAAATTAACCCAGAAATCCCAAGCCTCTCTTTTTTAATGAATTATGCCTCCTATCATCCATCAACACACCCTTCCTTTTGGCGGGGATGCCTTTAAAATCTTTTGTATTTTTAAAGACCGGCCGCAGGCGTTTTTTTTAGACAGCAGTTTGCGTCAATCCAAAGGGCTATTTTCTTATATAGGTTTTGATCCTTTCACGACGGTAAGCGGCAGGGATTTGTCTGCCGTTAAGAGGGTATTCGATAAGTACCGTTTGGGGACGCCCCAAAGGCTGTCTTTTCCCACCGGAGCAGTCGGGTATTTGGGTTATGATGGTTCTTTATTTTTTGGATTTTACGACACCATTGTGAGCGTGGATCATCAAAAACATCAGTTGATCATTTCGAGTTTTTCCAAAGCGCGCATTAAAGACATTTTGAAATGCGTATCCTCGGGTGGCCGAGGGAGGGGCATACCCAGCGAGCGCAGGCTTT
>CAZABZ010000118.1:0-4024 GCA_964483535.1 uncultured Planctomycetales bacterium
ATGGTCATTTAGATGTGATCCAAAGGGCCGCGCGTATTTTTGATCACGTGATTGTAGCGGTGGCGAATAACACCAGCAAGAAAACTCTTTTGACTATAAGGGAGCGTGCAGAGCTTCTTCGCGAAGTCACTAAGGGAATTAAAAATGTATCTGTTGAAACATTTGATGACCTGGTCATTGAGTACGCGCGAAAGAAAAAAATCCATGTGATTATCCGCGGATTGCGCATGACCTCAGATTTTGATTATGAATTTCAAATCGCGCTGACTAATCGCCGCCTGGCTGAAGATATTGAAACAGTCTTTTTGATGCCGTCGGAAAACGTGTCCTTTGTTTCATCGAGCCTTTTGAAAGAAGTGGCCGGCTTAAATGCGGACATTTCTTCCTTTGTTCCAAGGGTCGTCGAGCGCAAATTAAAAGAGCGCTTGAATCATGATTAAAATTTCTGTGAGGGATATACCCTCTAACGGGCTTGATATTGACCAAAGTATTCCTAAGGAAGACATTGGTTTATCCTGTGAAGAGGCGGATATAAGATCTTTGTTGAATGTAAAAGCGCGTTTAGAGAAGGTGAATAATTGTATTATTGCCGACACGCGCATCAAAGCCGAATTCGGCTACACGTGCGCGCGTTGTTTAGAGGAATTACACTCGACAGAAGAGCGTTCTTATAAATTTGATTTTGAGATCAATCCGGAGGTCGAGGACATTGATTTAGGCGAGGAAATACGCCAGGAAATCATCCTGTCTAGTCCTGCCAAGGTCTTGTGCAGTAAAGACTGCAAAGGTATTTGTCCTAAATGTGGGGCGAATTTAAACTTAGAACAGTGTAAATGTAAATAATAAGGAGAGAATTAAATGCCTTTACCAAAAAGACAACATTCAAAAACACGTGGCCGCAAGCGCCGTACGCATTGGAAAGTCACCATCGCTTCATTACGTGCCTGTCCCCAATGCGCTAAACCAGTGCTTTCTCATCGCATATGTCCTTTCTGCGGGTTTTATAAGGGCGCCCAGATTGTCGAAGTTGCTAAGTCAAAGTAAATAATTTCCTTTACGAAGGGGAAAGAACCAATGCAACTCAAGAGGGGCATTTTATGAAAATAATCGTTGACGCTATGGGCGGTGATTTTGCTCCAGGGAATGTGGTCGCAGGGGCGGTGGCCGCTGTTAAGGAATATAATGTATGCGTCACGCTGGTGGGCCTAAGGGAACGTATTGAAGAAGAGTTGAATAAGTACAGTTTCCCTAAAGGCTTGATTGAAATTGTTCATGCGCCTGAAGTGGTGGCTATGAATGATGCCGCAACGGTTGTCATGCGCCAAAAACGCCAATCATCAATCAGCGTCGGCATGGACCTCTTGAAGAAAGAAGGGTACGGCGCTTTTGTCAGCGCCGGCAATACCGGTGCTTGTGTTGCCGCATCCATCTTTATTTTAGGCATGATCCCCGGCGTAGACCGGCCCGGCATCGGATGCATCATCCCTTCCTTAAAGAAAATGACCTTCATCATCGATATGGGCGCTAATACAGAGGCCAAGCCGGAGCATTTGCTGCAATATGCTAAGATGGCCAAGATTTACGCGCAGTCAGTTTTAGACCGTCCTAAACCCGCCATTGCTTTGCTTAATATCGGTGAAGAAGAATGCAAGGGCACGGGTTTTGAAAAAGAAGCGCACAGGATCCTTGAAGAAAAAGAACCTTTTTTTATCGGAAATATTGAGGCCAATGAAGTATTTGCCGGCAAGGCGGATTGCATTGTTTGTGACGGGTATGTCGGTAATATCACTTTAAAAGTTGCTGAAGGTTTAGTTGAAACTATCGGTAAATTTCTTAAACGTGAAATCATCAAAAATCCCATAGCTATTTTGGGCGCGATCTTGTTAAAGTTTAGCTTGAGTGATGCTAAAAAAAGCATGGATTATGCCGAGTATGGCGCGGCCCCCTTGCTGGGGGTTGATGGTTTAGTGCTGATTAGTCACGGCCGCTCGTCTCCTAAAGCGATTAAAAATGCCATTCGCTCTGCCCAAGAGCAGGTCGAGCATAACGTTCTTAAAAAGATCAAGGAAGAGATGGTCAAAAATGGTTAAAGTCGGTATTTTGGGTCAAGGGATTTATTTGCCTTCAAAGAAACTTACTAATTTTGATTTGGAGAAAATTGTCGAGACTTCTGATGAATGGATCCGCACCCGTACCGGGATCCGAGAGCGTCGTATTGCGGGCTTGCACGAAAAAACCAGTGATTTGGCCGCTAAAGCAGCGTTTGAAGCGCTTAAAGACGCCAAGATTTCCGCGGAAAAAATTGATTTAATTATTGTAGCTACCATCTCTCCTGACAGTAATTTTCCGTCGGTAGCTTGCAAGGTCCAAAAAGCCATTGGGGCGAAGAAAGCCGCGGCCTTTGATGTGTCCGCGGCATGCTCGGGTTATTTGTATGCCTTGACCACGGCCAAACAATACATCCAAACAGGATTAGCCAAACATGCCTTGGTGATTGCGGCCGACCGTTTCACGAGCATAATAGACTGGAAAGACAGGGACACTTGTGTTTTGTTCGGCGACGGGGCAGGTGCTTGTGTTTTAGGTCCTGTTAAATCAGGGGGTATTATAGCTGATTTTTTACAGGCCTTTGGTGACCAGGACCATTTGATGTATGTTGTTTCTGAAGCGGGGAGAAGTCCTTTTAATCTCGGCAAAGAAACTTATGCAAAATTACCGTACGTGGTCATGCATGGCCAGGAACTTTTTAAAATAGCTGTTAATTCCATGGCCGATGCGATTGAAAAAGTTTTGAAAAAGACTAAAATTAAAAAAGAAGATATTGATTGTATAGTGCCGCATCAGGCCAATGACCGCATCATTTCCGCTGTGGCTAAAAAATTAAACATCCCTAAAGAAAAAATCTTTATCAATATTGATAAGTACGGCAATATGTCGGCCGCTTCCGTTGCTGTCGCCTTGTATGAAGCCGAAAAATCCAAGAGAATTAAAAAAGGCGACAATGTGGTTTTAGTTGTTTTTGGTGCCGGATTAGTCAGCGCCGCTAATGTTATTAAATGGTGATGAAAAAATAATTCCCCTCCCTTGAGGGGAGGGGCAAGGGGAGGGTGATATTAGAAACGTAGCATTGATATTTCCAGGTCAGGGCGCGCAGAAGGTTGGGATGGGACTGGAGTTTTTTCAGAGCTCTGCGCAAGCCAAATCCATTTTTGAACAAGCTGATAAAATTTGCGCGAATGGTTTGACCAAGGTGATGTTTGAAGGGCCTGAAGGAGTATTAACTTCCACCGCCTATTGCCAGCCGGCTATTTTAACGATGAGTATAGCGGCCTTGAAAGCTTTTGAGGCCCATGAAAAATATAAAAATATTTCTGTAAAATATACCGCGGGTTTAAGCTTGGGAGAATATTCCGCTTTGGCTGCGTCAGGGGCCATGAGTTTCGCCGACACCTTGCGTTTAGTGCAGAAACGCTCCGCTTTTATGGAAGAGGCCACCAAAGAAAAGCAGGGTGCCATGGCCGCGGTGATTGGTTTTGATAAGGACAAACTTGTTGAGATTTGCCGTCAAACAGGAGCTGAAATAGCCAATTTTAATTCTCATGAGCAAATTGTCATCACGGGTCTAAAGTCGAAAGTGGACGCGGCTATTGAAGCGATCAGATCCGCGGGTGGCCAAAAAATTATCCCTCTCACAGTAAGTGGAGCTTTTCATTCTTCGCTGATGGCTTCAGCCGCGTCTAAATTCGCGGCATCTTTAAAGGACATTGTCATTAGTCCATCAACTATCCCCGTACTTAGCAACGTTACCGGTGGGCCCCACACTAATGCGGAAGTAATTCGTGTGAATTTAGCCGGACAGATCACGAGTTCCGTCCAATGGGTCAAATGTGTGGAGTATATTATTTCTCAAGGGGTCACTGATTTTATAGAAATTGGCCCTGGCAAAGTCCTCAAAGGGCTTATTCGGCGTATTGATCCTGCCATTAGTGTATCTAATATCGAAAAACCCCAGGACATAGAAGCC
>CAZABZ010000119.1:0-2739 GCA_964483535.1 uncultured Planctomycetales bacterium
AGCAAATCCTTCAGATGCGTCCTGATGTCATTATCGTCAACATCCGCGGCACCATCGACGAACGTTTACAACTGCTCAAAGAAGGCAAGGTAGACGGCATTGTGGTAGCCGCCTGTGCCCTTAAACGATTAAACCTTGAAGGAGAAATTAAAGATATTTTTCCATGGGAAGGCACGCCCCTGCAAGGCCAGTTAGCGGTGGTAGGGCGTCAAGGGGAGCATGAATTAGAAAATTTGTTTAGTGTTCTTGATGTCCGTCGTCAAAAAACACTTCTGCATTGCGGCACACATCCGGACATGTACAGACATTTTGGGAAAATCTTGCCCTGGCCCATGATTGACATCAAGCCGGTGTCATTAAACGAATCCCAACAAAAAGATTTCCTAAAATCCTTTGAATCAGCGGACATCATTGTATTCACCAGCTCCTATGCGGTTGAGTATTCTTTTCGTGCCATTGCGAGCGAAGCGAAGCAATCTCTAAAAGAACAACTTAAAAACAAAATATTTGCTGTCATCGGGTTCAGCACTCAAGAGGCCTTACAAAAATATAATATTCAAGCCGCAGTTGTGCCCCAGGAAGCAACAGCGCAGGGTCTGCTCAAAGCCATAACACAGCATATGAATGTGCAAGGTAAGCGCATCTTATTCCCGCGTTCGTCCCTGCCAAACCCATATTTAAAGGACGCTTTAAGCGTTTATGGCGCAATCGTTGAGGAAATAACTATTTATACAAATACCAAGCCCGCTAAAAGAGACTTGCCGTCGACAGGTATTGATGGTGTCATTTTTACAAGCCCTTCAACGGTACGGAATTTTTTAACAGATTATGGTATAATACCGCCTTCCTGGCAAATCATGGCCAAAGGGCCGGTGACTCTAAAAACATTACAGGAAGCAGGATATCATCATGCCACATCGCTATCGTAGATTACGGGCCTCTTGCGCAATCAGAAATTTCGTCCGCGAAACAAATTTAACAGCACACGATCTGCTGCAGCCTTTTTTTGTCCTCGAAGGCAAGAATAAAAAAGAAGCCATCCCCAGCATGCCTGGCATATTTCGTTTCTCCGTTGATTCATTGCTCAAAAATATAGAGGCTTACATCCGTTTAGGTGGCAGGGGAGGTGTATTTTTTGGCGTGTCTCACCATAAAGACAATAGCGGAAAGTACGCCTATGCCTCAAGCAATCCCGTGGTGGCGGCCATCAAAGCGGTAAAAAAATATTTCCCTGATTTCTTAATTGTAACGGATGTATGTTTATGCGCGTATACGAGCCATGGCCATTGCGGTATCGTGGAAGACAAAAAAATCAACAATGACAAGACCCTGCCAATCCTCTGCAAGATGGCTTTGGCACATGCCCAAGCCGGTGCTGATATAGTCGCTCCCTCTGATATGATGGATTTTCGTGTGGCGGCCATACGCCAGGCCCTTAATCAAGCGCACCTTCAAGATGTAGGCATTTTATCTTATGCGGTTAAATACGCCTCAGCGTATTATGGCCCTTTTCGTGACGCCGCTCATTGCGCGCCTAAATTCGGGGACCGTAAGACATATCAGATGGACCCTGCCAACAGCCGTGAAGCTCTTAAAGAAGCCCGGCAGGACATCGAAGAAGGCGCGGACATGGTCATGGTCAAACCGGTCCTGGCCTATTTAGACATTGTGTCCACACTACGTCGGAAATTGACCGTTCCTATCGTCGGGTTTAATGTCAGCGGAGAATATAGCATGGTCAAGGCCGCTTCTCAAAACGGCTGGGTGGATGAAAAATCCATTGTGCTGGAAACTTTAACTTCAATCAAGCGCGCCGGAGCAGATATCATTATTTCCTACCACGCGCAGGATGCGCTCAAATGGCTTCGATGAACATAAATAACCGGCTGGCCCAAAAAGTGATGGTGGGTGGCGTTAATAGTCCGGTACGCGCTTTTAAAGCCGTGGGTGGCAATCCATTGGTGATGGAAAGAGGCCGTGGCAGTAAACTTTTTGACATTAACGGTCATTCATATACAGATTATTGCTTATCTTGGGGGGCATTAATTTTAGGGCATGCCCATCAAGATGTCCTCAAAGCTGTACAAAAAGCCATCAAAAAAGGCGTTAGCTATGGCACTACCACCAAGCCTGAAATCGAAATCGCCCGGTTTATTGTCAAACATGTGCCGTCGGTGGATATGGTACGTTTTGTCAATTCCGGCACTGAAGCCACGATGAGTGCCGTCCGTTTGGCGCGCGGCTTTACCAAACGCGATAAAATCATCAAATTCGACGGTTGCTATCATGGCCACAGTGATGATCTTTTGGCGACCTCAAGCCAGGGGGTCCCAAACGCGCGGGTCCAAGACACGTTAAGCCTGCCGTTTAATGATACGCAAACTTTGGCTAACGCCATTGAACGCCATCACGCAGAGGTTGCCTGTGTCATTTTAGAGCCTGTGGCAGGCAACATGGGTGTTATCAACCCAAATAAGAATTTTCTTAAAAGCCTACGGACTTTGACTAAAAAATACAATATTGTGCTGATTTTTGATGAAGTGATGAGCGGCTTTCGCACTAATTTAGGTTGTGCCCAGTCAGATTTAGACGTCATCCCTGACATGACCTGTCTTGGCAAAATTATCGGTGGAGGTTTTCCGGTGGGGGCCTATGGCGGCAGGCGCGACATTATGAAGCATTTGGCGCCTTTAGGAGGGGTATATCAAGCCGGCACCTTTTCAGGCAATCCTATTGTTA
>CAZABZ010000119.1:2839-4019 GCA_964483535.1 uncultured Planctomycetales bacterium
GCGCCTTTAGGAGGGGTATATCAAGCCGGCACCTTTTCAGGCAATCCTATTGTTATGCAAGCAGGGCTGGCGACTCTAAAAAATCTAACCCCGCAGACATATAAAAATCTCAACGCGATTTGTGATGAGTTTGTCTCCCGAACCAATATTCTTTTAAAAACGGCCAATATCAGGGCGCATATGGTCAATTATAAAAGCATGCTCAGCATCCGTTTTCGCTTGGAACCTGTCTATAATTACGTTGATGCTAAAAATGCCTCATCGAATAAAATTTATGCTAAACTATTTCATTGTTTATTACGGCAGGGCATTTACTGGCCGCCGGCAGAGTTGGAATCTTTCTTTGTGTCAACCAAACATACAGCTAAAGATTTAAACTATTTATCTGATCAAATCATAAAATCCTTATGATCAATTATAGCGGAAAAAACGATCAACGCAGTCAGCAGCGTGTCAACGTGGAGTCACCCGCGACTATCAGTATCGGTTCACAGCTGACTGTCAAAGGACAACTCAAGGATATTTCTTTAAGCAGCGCCTTTATCAGGATCAAAAACAGTCTTTATCTGAATATTAATGATGAAATTGGAATTACCATTCAATGTTCAGCGAATGAGGAGGATGGGGTGGCCCAAGGACTGGCCCGCATTTCTCGAATAGTGCCCGGAGAAGGACTTGCTGTTTATTTTACCAAAATAGATGAAGATTCCTTAAAACGCATCAAGAAATTTCTGCTACAGGGAGATGGATCACCAGTAAAGCCTTTTGAACCTTGCTGAATACCGTTTGATCCATTTGCGGGAAGCCTCTTCCAGGGAAACTTCTTTACCAGATTGTATCCTAAGCATGTCCCTGTAGCCGGCGATAAGGTAGATTTGTTCGATCATTTTAGCTTTGAAAGCTTCTTGGGTCCTTAAAAAGTTGACGGCGATATCATAAAGTTTTGTTTCTGAATTGAGCATACAGCGGACAACCTGCGCCTTAACGTTAAAGACCTTGTTCTCAAAAGGCATTTTGATCACAATCCTGGATTCAGGATCAATCGAATGTTTGGAAGGGAACAACAAGCCCCCTAAGCTTATGTTGGTTGTCTGTGAACGGACGTCCTCTTGATCTTTCTTCGAGTCTGTCTTCAGGTCTTTTTTCGGGCCTTTCTCAATGACTTGATAGGAGAGAGGCA
>CAZABZ010000120.1:0-4007 GCA_964483535.1 uncultured Planctomycetales bacterium
AGATCATCGAAGTAACCTTATCTGATGACCATGAAAACGGCATTGATTGGAACGCAATTGTCGCTTCAGGGATTAAGGGCTTGAATAATATTTCGTTGAACACAAATTTTACTGCCCAGGGATTTACAAGCGGTCAGCTGTTAAGTCTAGCGACAAGCGGGCCAACCACCACCAGCGGGGCAGGTAGTAACGGTGTATCAATGCTTGTTAAAGCCTTGGATTCGATGGGCAGTGTCAATGTTGTTAGTAAGCCATCCATCACCGTATCAAATATGTTTCCTTGCGTTATTCAGGAAGTTACAAGTATTCCTTATATCTCAGGGACAGGTCAAACTCTGGGAAATAATATTTCTCAATCCAATGTCACAACTTCAGAAGTTTCGACAGGTTTAACAATGAGATTAGAAGCAAAAATTGAAGAGAACAAGACAGTATTAAATATTTCCGCCGCTGAAAACACCCTTGATTCTATGACTAATGTGCCTGCAGGGAACGGCCTAACTATTCAAGAACCTCAGATATCAACCAAAAGTATAACAACTAACGTGGGTGTAGAGCCTGGAAAATCTTTGATATTAGGAGGTTTAATCAGCACTACAAAGACTGTTTCACAGCAAGGGGTACCGTATCTGGATAAAATCCCATTTTTGGGAAATGCCTTTCAATATAAAGCCAAATCAAGCCAAAAGACAGAATTAGTCATTATTATTACGCCTAAAAATGTGAGTAAGAACATATGAACTATTTATTATTTGACAACGAAATTTTTATCAGTGACGGGCAAGTCGTCAAGAAAATTGAGAAAGGCCCCGGTTTAAAGGATGAACTGGATAAAGAGATTGAAAAGGTCCGTCTTTGTTATGTGGACGTTGATGTGCTTATCGCGGCTGCTGTGGAAAATCCCATAGAGAAGAAAGACAGTATTCTCGTGCGCAAGTTCAAAGAACTTTACCAGCATGAGGCTTATATTATTCAGGATGAAAGAATCGATACTAACCTTTTTCAGGTTATAGGCATTAAAGAACAGAAGGTGAGGGAGGTGTATTCTTTAATACCTGCTGATAGGGTCGAAATCTTTGTTCCCTATGGCATTGCCCTGCGCAATACCCTGATTAATAAAAATGTTAATCTCAATAAAATAGTGGCGTTTGTGGATGATTTAGGGAGCCAGCGATTATTGACTGTTTTTGATGGCTTGAAATTCAGCCGGACTAGGGTCATTGCCAATAATGGTGAAGATATTTTGCCTGAAATCAAACGCTCGCAGATTGATTTTTTTAAAAAGAACGAGGGATATTTAAACAAGAAGAGTTCAGATTTCGTAATAGTGGTTAATGATAAATCATTGGCCGCTGAAATTTCCAAGAACAATGAAAAGGTGCCTGTTGAGTATTTAGATGTTAAGTATCCGGCCCTGGAGGGTCTGGAAGGGATAGATACTCAAATAAAGTACGTATTGCCGGAAGAAATCCTTGAAAAAAGAAGGGAAATTGAATTAAAGAAAAATGTCTCAACAGCGATCATTTCCTTTTGTATAGCGGCAGTGGGGTTATTTTATTTCTTGTTTAACAAGATCGAATTCGGGTTGCTTAGCAATCAATGTGATTTGGCCAGGCAAACCAATGAACAATTGGATAAAGAATTAACCGCGTTAGATAAACAAACGTACAGGGAAGATTTAAAGAACCATAAATCCCTTAATTACGGAGTGTCGTACCTTGCAGTCCTTAATTTGATTCCCCCAAGCTATGAGGTGGATGCATTCAAATTAATTAAATCGGATAAATGGAATTTGGAACTAACGCTGTCTTGTGACAATGGCGGGTTCTTTGATCCAATCCCCAAGATAAAAATTCTCAAGGAAGCGGACATTAAAGACATTTATGTTAATAATCAACCGGGGAAGCGTTTGAGAATAACTCTATGAATAAAATTATAATCTTTATTTCATTTGTCATATCGGTAGTTTTGGTGGATCTCGGGATGTCAACAAAAGCACAAGTGGACAATCTGAGAGAGGAATCTTCACAGTTGGCGGCGAACAATCTTGACATGAAACACAAGATCAGAGAAAAAGAGTTTTTAGTAAAGCATGAAGGGGTCCCTTTGCCGACGGAATACAGTTTGGTCCTAAATCAAGTCCGGATGCTGGAAGGCTATAGTGGAACAAACATGGATGTTCAACTTGATGGCATTAAGGATGCGGCGGATATTACGACACAATTCGAAGGCACAGAATATAAGGGAGTTAGGGGATTAAAAATTAAAATCGTCGTTAATAAATTCTCAAAAGAGACGGATATGGGGGCCGTGTTAGATGACATCCATTTATTGGAAAAGAACACTGATTTTATGGCCTCGGATATAAGCAAAGATAACAATAATTTAATTGTCAAAGGAGAAGTATATGGACTTTAAAAAGATGTCTTTGAAATCAATTTTACTCGTTTCATTGGCGGTTTTCTTTTTAATTAGTTTTGTGGCCATGCGATTCTTTTTTAAGGCGGATTTACCCGCTTTAGAAAACAATGAAACACAAAACTCTGTTCAAAATGGACCAGTCAAAGAAACTACGGTGGAAGAGGTAACTCAAAATCCTCTTGCGGCGCCACCAACCGATAAAGAAGAGGACGCCGCGATCCAGGAACAGCTTGATCGTGACCGCAAACAGCAGAAACAAACCAAAGATTTAAAAATTAAACTGGAACAAACAAATCTTGAGCTTGAACAGGAAAAGGCCCTTGCCCAGATCAATAAGCTTAAAAAAGAAAATAGGGGGACCTTTGATGAGCCGGCGGTCGAGGGGCAAAAGAATTTGCCCGAAATTAAAGTTGATTATATCGGGGGCGGGAGCCTTCGAAAGGAGGCCATTCTCTCCATAGGGGGCACAAGCTATCAAGTTAAAGAGAGGTCTAATCCTACCGCGGATATCCAAGTTGTGTCCATTTCCGACTCAAGCGTAACGCTGCATTTTAGCGCGCCTGAAGAATTGACCAAAATCATCGACTATAAACCGGAATAAATAATGTTAGCGAAAATCGGCGAATTATTGATCGAAGATGACCTTATTACTCAAGACCAGCTTGATCATTGTCTTGAATACAAGAAAATGAACCCAAGGGACCGCTTAGGTTCCATTTTAAAGCACCATGGTTTTATCAATGATTATAAGTTAGCCGCTTGTTTATCAAAACAAATTGGATGGGAATTCTTTAAAAGTGATTATATCCCAGATTATAAGGCCATTGGACAAGTAGGGTTGGATTACTTTTGCGCTCACCAGATATTTCCCCTAAAAAATGGGGGGACACCATCGTTTGTCGTTTCATTTATAGATAATGTTGAAATCACTGATTTTCTTAAAAATAATTTTGGCAATGGGGATGTTAATTTTTATATCGGGACGGAGAGTGGTGTCAGAAACGCGTTGGATTTAATAATTTTAGAACAAAACAGGCAAAAATTACTTAGAGAAATCGAATCCTTAAAATCACAAGGGATAGATTCCTTATCTTCCTGGCTTAATAGCATTATTAATTTGGCGATTATTACCCGGAGCACGGACATTCATATAGAACCTACCGGAAAAACTACCGATATCCGATTTAGGATTGACGGTTTATTAACACCCATTGGGTGTTTAAAGCCGGAATATATTCAAAAGTTGGCCAATATTATTTTGACCAAGTGTAAGGCCAATCCTTGTGATTATCGGATACAGGACGGCAGGTTTGACCATGAGTTTAAGGGTATGGCAAGGACAGTGGATGCCCGGTTTTCTCAAATCCCAACGATCCATGGCCCCGCCATTGTTTTACGCCTGTTGGATAAGGCCCGGGCGTCCATTCCTTTGGAAAGTTTGGGATATTCAGAACATAACCAAAAATTAATTAATCAGGCAATAATGGTCCCTCATGGGTTAATTTTAGTCACCGGCCCCACCGGAAGCGGGAAATCCACCACGCTTTCCGCGGTATTAAATCAAATAAAATCGATTTCTAAGAAAA
>CAZABZ010000121.1:0-4005 GCA_964483535.1 uncultured Planctomycetales bacterium
TGCCAAAAAGAACCATCCTCTTTCCTGAATTTTACCTTCCCTATCTCATTGGGATCAAGGCCAATGGCCTTGGCGCATTTAAAGTCCTGGGCCTTCTCGTCATACAAAAAAAGCGCGCCGTTGCTGGCCGCTGTCGCCTCATAGATACTTGATAAAAATATATCGCTGAGCTTCTCTATCCTCTTGATAGAAGGCAACGGACCTTCCTTCGATGAAGGCGAAGAGAAAGTAAAAACCCGGTCCAAAATTTCGTAGGTTTCTTTCGGAAGAAACGCCAGGGTGTCCTTTTCTATCGATACAATTATTCTTTCTTTCTCAGCCACTTTGTAAATCCCTTCCTAAAAATTATATTGGATTATTGCTGATATTATTATCGGTCAGCTTTGTGATAATATTATTACCCGAAGAATCGACGGTATAACGGACAGTGATCCAATCGCTGACATTCACGTCTATAAGATGCGCGTTACCTCTGATGTCCTTACCGTTATTACTGTCATAAAACTTCACCTCTACGGGGACCCCCAGTTCATTTACAGTCTGTACAACGACAACTCCTCCGACAGAATCAATCTGACTTACCTCGCCGGTGATTTCTGTAACCTTATGCGGCGCAACAGGCTGCACAGCCGGCTGGTCAGGCGGCAGAATTTTCAACTCGCAATACGCCTTAACAGGCAGTAAACACATCCCTAACGCAATTAGAATAATTAACTTCATAACTCTATCCTATTGCCAGTTAGTAATGTTGTCCTTACCCTCAACGCCGTCTTTACCTAATGAACTCAAGTCATAGCTCTGGGGCCGGTTGTCGCCCGGAGCTTTGTACACATAAGGCCTTTTCCACGGATCAAGCGGCACCTTATCAAGATAAGGCCCCTTCCAATTTTCACTGCCCGGGGAAGTCACCAAATCGTCGAGAGTCTTGGGAAGCTCGCCCATGTCGGCGTCATAAAGCTTTATCGCGGTCGCGATATTCACATCAATGTCCGCCCTGGCAACGCCCTCCCGGGCCTGCTCGGAACGCCCGATCATGTTCGGCACCACCATGGCCACCAAGACGCCGATTATAATTACCACTATCATCAGCTCAACTAAAGTAAAAGCTTTATTTCTCATCTTTTAGTGTTCCCTCCATTGTTTTATCCTGTTCTCACTAAAAAGTACGTCTACTTCCGTCGGAGGTCTGTTTAAGACCCGGACACTTATATGCCAACAAAGGTTATTAGAGGACACCGTTATCATGTTTTGACTAATAGCCTGCAATAACTCCGCCTCAAGGGAACTGGAAAATCCGGCCAATGGGCGTAAATTATCAATGATTGTAGAGGGGTCCTGAAAAATACCACCGTCTTGGGTCCCCTCGATCCCCTCCTGGCCCGCGCGAAATTCTTTGATGACCTCTATTAAATCATCGTCAAAACCAATAGCACTCAACACCTCGGGCCCGGCTGTATTTATATTGACCTGCCCTTGGGAATTGACGGTTATAAAATCCTTGATTTTATCGTAAATTTCCGGCGTAATGTCTTCAATTAACAAAAGTTCTTCTTTTAGCTTAAAAGGGCGCAATTTAGAGCCGGTTATAGCCGTTGCCAGGTCCATATCTAATCCGGGCAAACGCGCTAAAACACTGGCGGAAACAGTATTTATGTTGATCTTGCTGTCTTCATCGACGATATAATACACGCACTTTGCTTGGCCAATTTCTTTTTTCCGCTTAAGCCTTAGTTCATAAAGCGTATCATAGGGAAGCGCTGCTTTACTTCTGTCAATCATGGCCAGCAACAAGCAAGACTTAGCCGCGTATTCACTTAAAATACTATCTTTAACCCTGCCTGTCAATATTATTTGGGCAGGTATAATCTTATACAAAGCAACTGCCAGGATCGAAAGAAATACTAACACCCAGACAGCAAGGATTAATATGCTTGCCGAATTACGCTGTAGGTATAAAGACGATTTTCTCACATTCCTCGTTTCCTAATTTCACCTTGATTTTAACCGCGGGAGGCAGACCGCCCTTCTTGGCCCAGGTGTCCTTCCAGGCGTAATCTTTTTTGTCTTTATCAAAATAAAGGTATCTAAACTGCACGTCATCCAAATCGGCGAATTTCTCTTCTGTATATTCTCCCTGCAGGTCTTCATCAATGGCCGTTTTCAATCCTTCCTGTCTACGGAGCAATACGTTTTGCATATCGTCAAACTTATAAGTAACCTTAAAAACAGAATCCCTGGAAAAGGCCAGAAAAGACAGCTGTTTTCCTTCTCCTGTAAACCCGACTTGGGGCACATACACGCTTTGGCGTAAATCTCTGGCAATCAACTCCAAAGTAAATGCCTCCTGAGGAGCTAATGTTCCCGCGTCCTTTGCTCTTGACCATATCTTAAGTCCCGCGCTAAGCGTGCCTACCAAACCGACACCTATGATGGCAAACAAAATCGCTACTATGGCCATTTCGACCAAGGTAAAGCCGCTCTTATTGTTCCTTATTCTTAAAATAAATGATAAGATTTTCATGATCCTTGTTTCCATGGTCAACCCAAGAAAGGCGCAACTCTACTTCACTAAAAGGGTCCTTTTTAGATTCTTTTTCTCCTGCCTTTCCCGGATTATTCTCACTATTATTTTCTTCTTTGGGCTTGTCTTTCTTTAAATTTAATGTCTTTACAGTGTAGATGGCTTTTTTCACCCCGAAATCCAGTTCTTCCTGAATGTCATTCTTAGGCGAGTACCCCTTGGCCTTATAAACTTTGAGCTCAAGTTCATTGGCTTTAACCCCGAGCAATTTCATGGCCATAAATTTGTCTTGCGTTACTCTAAGAGAATCCTGGACCGTAAAAAAAGACCGTATTACAAAAACCATACCAATGGCTAATATAGCGGCGGCTACTATCAATTCGACCAGGGTAAAGCCTGAGGTTTTCATATCTGTTTCACAATAAGGTTAAACTGATTGTCGCGTCCAACTTGAGAATATTTGCTTCGGGGTTCTTGGGGGCTATGGCTACTTGGTCCAGCCTGATAAGCAAGCGGCTATTTTGCACTTTATATATAAAATCGTATATTTTCTCCGGCGGTCCCTCTACGCGCAGTTGGGCGTCATATTTTTTGTATTCACTGCCCTTTTCCGCTTGGCTCTGCGGGGTCAAGCTCACTATTGATAAGCCTGATGTGCCCACCATTGTTTCAACTTCCTTAAGAAATGCCGCTATTTGTTCGTCTTCGGAAGCGTTTTTATCAGAAAACAGATAATCTCTGTATTTCAAACGCTCATCCATGATGAGATCTTTCTGTTGCCCCATCTCTAATGCCGCCCTTAAATCAGCCTCCTGTAGCTTAATCTGCTGCCGCAAAGACTTTTCCTTCGCAAACATAGCGGAGAATAAAAACCTCTGGACGATGAATAAAAAGAATATCCCGAAGGCGACAAAAATGAGTATCCTGTCTCTCTTATTTAACTTGGTAAAATCCATTTTTTAAATTGCCTCCTTAGGAGATTCAACTCCCCCAACAGTGGAGTCGATTTCAAAATCTGTGATTTCCTCATTACTATTGGCTTGTTTCCGGGTCCGTGTGGACTTGACATTGGCATTTTTAAAATATTTCGAATCCTCCAGCGTCTTTACAAAGCTAAACACCTCGGAAGTCTGCCTGCCGTGGCCTCTAAAAATAACGCTGTTATCATCACGCACGCTTATGGAATCCATCGCTATGTCTTGGGGAATTATCTTCTGGATCTCCATAAAAATACCCAAAAGGGATTCCCTTTTGGAAATAAAATCCTTAACAAATTTAATGCGTTTATAATCGTGCAGGAGCGTGCCCGTGTCTTTCTGCAGTGTTTTATTATAATCTCTCAAGCTGCTTAAATAGGCCTGCTGTTGCCCAAGCCTCCCGCCAAAAAATAGGAGCAAGGCCATAAATAAATAAGCCGCCAAACTGCCCATAATAGTTAATTCCCGCATTTTATCTTTAAGATTTTTCCTCACCTGCAATTCCGG
>CAZABZ010000122.1:0-4001 GCA_964483535.1 uncultured Planctomycetales bacterium
AGGTTGGTTTTAACAGCAAATGGCCCGCCAAGTATCAAGTGGTCAATTGTGAAAGTCTAAATCGTTTTGAAGACGGGACAATGATCACCCCCGAGCTTTTAAAAAGCCATCATTTGATCAGGTCCCTGTTGCAACCCATAAAAATCTTAAGCGTGGGGGAAGTGACCAAGAAATTGACGGTGCAGGCACATCGTTTTTCCAAGGCAGCTATTGACAAGATCACCAAGGCCGGCGGTAGCCCGGAGATGTTGTCTTAATACTTTATGCTCTCCCATTTCTTAAAAGGATTTTCGAACTGTTTTAAAGTCCCCGAATTACGCCAAAAAATTCTTTTTACGTTGGGCATCCTCGCGGTTTATCGTTTAGGCTGTTTTATCCCGACTCCGGGTATTAATGGGGTGGCTTTAAACGAATTTTTCCAAAAAATGAGCAACGCCAACGGCGGTGGCAATGTGGTTGGCATCATGGACATGTTCTCCGGCGGGGCGCTTGGAAAAATGACGGTCCTCTCCCTGGGGGTCATGCCGTATATCTCGAGTTCCATTATTATGCAGCTTTTAACGGCGGTGGTCCCTGCTTTGGAAAAAATTTCCAAAGAAGGCCAGGCCGGTTATAAGAAGATCAACCAGTACACCCGCTACGGCACGATGGGGCTGGCGATCATACAGTCGTTTTTTATCTCTCTTTGGCTTGAAAGTCCGTCCTCATTCGGCGGGCTGCAAATTGTGAGCAATCCGGGTTGGGGTTTCCGTTTTACGACGGTGGTGACCTTGACCGCGGGTACTATTTTCCTCATGTGGTTAGGCGAGCGTATCCAGGAGTGCGGGGTAGGCAACGGTACTTCGCTTATCATCACGGCCGGTATTTTATCCAGGGCACCGACAGCGTATCATTATCTGACACTTTTATTGGACCCTAAAAGCGGGGCAGGCCAATTACAGCCCATCGCCATTGTCCTGATGGTGTTCTTTTTAATCGCGGTCATTATCTCTGTCACCTTGATTTCCCAGGGTCAACGACGGATTCCGGTGCAGTACGCGCGCCGGGCCGGGACCACTTCGACGGCCGCTGGTCAAGGAACGTTTATTCCCTTGAAAGTAGATACGGCCGGTATTATTGCCATCATTTTCGCGCAGTCCATTATTTTGTTTCCGGCGACCATATCTTCATTTATGCCTCATAGCGGATTGCAGCATTTTGCTTCCTGGATCCAGCGCGGGCATATGACGTATTACGCGATTTACGCGGTGTTGATCATATTCTTCTGCTATTTTTATACGGCCATTGTTTTTAATCCTGTGGATGTGGCGGAAAATTTGAAAAAACACGGCGGGTTTGTGCCGGGCATACGTCCGGGCAAAGAAACCGCGGATTATCTGGATTATGTTTTGACGCGTATTACCCTGGTCGGTTCTTTGTTTATTTGCGTGATCGCTGTTATGCCGGATTCCATTATGGCTTCTTTTAAGGTGCCGTATCTGGTGGCTTCCTTTTTTGGCGGCACCGGCGTTTTGATTACCGTTGGTGTCATGCTTGACACCATGAAACAGATTGAATCGCATTTGCAGATGCATCATTATGAAGGTTTTATGAAATCAGGCCATCTACGGAGTCGGCGATGAGGGTTGTGCTGTTAGGCCCGCCCGGTGCCGGCAAAGGGACTTTGGCCGGATTATTAAAAGAAAAATATCATCTGCCGCATATCTCGACGGGCGATATGTTGCGCGAGGAAATTAAAAAGGGCACCCCTCTCGGGACCGAGATCAAAAGCGTCATTCTTAAGGGTGACTTGGTTTCAGATGAGCTGGTGACCAAATTAGTTGAGCAACGCTTTGCGGCAGACCCGGAATTGAAAAAAGGCTTCATGCTCGACGGATTTCCGCGTACGGTCAAGCAAGCGCAAGATTTGGATGCGATATTACAACGCCTGGAGATGCCTTTAAATTTTGTTCTTAATATGGAAGTTGGCTTTGATGTTCTTTTAGGACGTTTGACCGGTCGTCGGGTATGCCGCAAATGCGGGGCCTTGTTTCATATGACCAACAAGCCTCCGCTGAAAGCCGGCGTTTGTGATGTGTGCGGCGGTGAGCTTTATCAGCGTACGGATGACAATGAAGAAACGATCATGGCGCGTATGCAGGTTTATCAGACAAGCACACAGCCGGTCGTTGATTATTATGCCAAACAGCATAAATTAAAAAAACTGGATGGCAATTTAAAAACGGCCGATATAGTCCAAGCTTTGGCCGTCATGTTTAAATGAAGACCAATCAGATTCGGATCAAGAGTGCTAATGAAGTTGACATTTTAAGAAAAGCTGGTAAAATTCTTAGTTCCATTGTTGTACAGTTGCAAAGCTCTTTAACAAGCGGTATGTCGACGAAGGACATTGATTCTAAAGCTGAAGAATTGATCCGTCAAAATAAAGTGATCCCGGCTTTTAAAGGTTATCATGGTTTTCCGGGGGTAGCTTGCATTTCGGTCAATGAAGGCGTTGTCCATGGTATCCCCGGTCCGCGCGTTATCAAAGACGGGGACATTGTCAGCTTAGACATCGGTATTATTTACGAAGGGTATTATTCCGATATGGCTGTCACTGTACCGATTGGAAATATTCCCTCTGAGACCAGGCGTCTTTTAGATGTGACCCGGGCTTCATTATTTCGCGGGATAGGGCAAGCCAGGGCAGGAAACAGGCTCTCTGATATTTCTTTTGCAGTGCAGAGTTTCGTGGAAATGCACGGTTTTTCAGTCGTAAGGGATTTTGTCGGGCATGGGATAGGCCGGCAATTGCACGAAGAACCGGAAATCCCGAATTATGGGCAACCCTCGCAAGGCCCCGTACTTGCCGAAGGCATGGTGTTTGCCATTGAGCCTATGGTCAACATGGGCACACATCGCACTAAGACCCTTAGTGATGGCTGGACAGTGGTGACTGAAGACGGCAAACCGTCTGCTCATTTTGAGCATACAATTGTCATCACAGCCAATGGGCCTGAAATATTGACACAATAACTTATGGCTAAGGAAGAATTAATAGAAGTAGAAGGAACAATCGTGGAAGCATTGCCGAATGCCATGTTTCGCGTGGTTTTGGAGAATGATCACAAAGTATTAGCGCATGTGTCGGGAAAGATCAGGATGAATTTTATCCGTATTTTGCCCGGAGATAAGGTCAAATTGGAATTGTCACCTTACGATTTAAGCAGAGGGCGCATTACATTTAGATTAAAATAGGAGTTAAAATGAAGGTCAAGTCATCCGTAAAAAGAATTTGTTCAAATTGTAAAATCGTCCGTCGTAATAGGGTAGTACGGGTCATTTGCACCAATCCTAAACATAAACAAAGACAAGGATAAGAAGTATGCCGAGAATTTTAGGTATTGATCTTCCCAAAGAAAAAAGGATTGAAGCTGCTCTTCCGTATATTTACGGTATCGGCCCAACCCGTAGCAGGCAAATTTTGTCGCAAGCGCAGATTAGCGGGGACAAGCGCGCCAAGGATTTAACGGAAGAAGAAATTTCGCGGATCACGGGTTTGGTGCAGAAGAATTATGTTACCGAAGGTGATTTGCGCCGCGAGATCAATGAAAATGTGCGTCGTCATATGGAGATCGGCACCTACCGTGGTATTCGCCATCGCAAAGGATTGCCGGTCAGGGGTCAGCGGACCAAAACCAATGCCCGCACGCGCAAAGGCAAAAAGCCTGTCGTGGGACATATCATTAAGAAAGAAGCGGCTCCCGTCAAGAAATCAGCCCCACCTAAAGCGGGGTGATCCTTTTAAGCCAACTGGCGAAGGATCCCAATATAGGATAAGGAATTATGGCCACTAAACCGGAACAAAAGGAAGATCAAACATACGCCGCCAAGAAGACCCTTAAGACGAAAAAGAAAAATCTTAAAGGGGTCACTTCGGGGATAGCGACGATTCAAGCGACATTTAACAATACCATTGTGACCATTGCCGATAAGCAGGGCAATACGATCAGCTGGGCATC
>CAZABZ010000123.1:0-3958 GCA_964483535.1 uncultured Planctomycetales bacterium
ACGAGAATGTTATTAACATTGCTTCTACGCAAATTGCTGAAGGTGCCGCGCAATGCTCCTCTGTATCCGGTTTCAAAAGGGGCCTTGGCCTCAAATTCAAATTCTTGATGGGTTTTTAGTAACTGCCGCGAGCATCCCAGCCAAAAACCAAAACAACACAACCAACTGTAAACTATAAAAATGGTTATCAAAAAAACTATGTACTAAAAAAGCAGAAATCGCACAAAGCAAACCTAATGCTATACAATCATAAGAACTTCTAAATGACTTGATCCCCTGCCATAAAAGCAGCGAAATAAAACTAATAAAACTTACCAAAGCAAATATCCCTGTTTCCGCCCAAATTTGCAAATAACAGTTGTGGGCATATTGAACTCCCAATCCTTCTGTGAATTGAGCAAAGTGGTTCATAAACGTCCCTACCCCGGAACCAAGAAAAGGATGCGCCTGAATCATGCTCCAATCCCCCTTCCATATGGCAAACCTTGACGCATCCCCGCCGGAAGTAAAAGTGAAAGCGGCCCTTTCTCTTATCGCTGGAATTAAAATTACCATAAGCATAGAAAAACAAACCAGCGTCAGCATAAATTTCCATTGACGCGTCAAAAATAACATAAGAAAGCCGGCAAATAAAAAACCAAGCCAGGCCCCTCGTGAAGAAGTCAACAGAAGGCACCCTAATGACATAAACAGCGACAAGAACATCCCGCAATAAATGACCTTGTTTTTTGATCGACCCTTGCCCAAGATCGCCGCCATGAATAAATTTAAAACACAAATCAAATAGGCGGCAAGACCATTATAGTGCCGGAATGGCCCGGTAATGGCCTTTGTGCCGTCGTACATTAACATTATTTTTCTGTGCAAAAGGTCCCATCCATAAAAATACTGAAGAATACCATCCATGGCTACGATGGCTCCTGTGAATAGAAAAATCCTCACGGCGTTTCTTATACGCTCATCGCAAAACAAGGCATCCTGCACCATAAAAAATATGAGAATAAACTGCCCCCATTTCAAAAACAAAGCATGAAAGCTTTTACCAATATAAATCCCGCTGTTTAATAATGAAATGCCGCAGAAAATATAAAAGAGCAAAAGAAAAAAATGAATACGTCTTTTTATAAACGTAAAATCCGGAGAGATCATTTTCTTAACAATAAAAGCCAGCCAAGCAGAACAAAAGAATGATTCAACCAATCCTCTGGAGGTGGGGATAAAAAAGATAATGGCATACAAAGAGTACTCTTGTGCCTTGTCAACAACGACAAAGATCTTTTCTCTTAATGTTTTACTCAATACGCCCCCTTGCCTTTAAGTACTGCCGGTATTGTCCATAAAAGGATCTGGATATCCAAACCAAGAGACCAATGATCTATATACCAAAGGTCCCACTTGACCCATTTATAAAAACTTAGATCGCTTCTTCCTCTGACCTGCCAAAGACAGGTAATCCCGGGCCGTATGTCTAACCTGCGCATCTGCCAGATATCATATTTAGCCACCTCATCCGGAGTAGGTGGCCGCGGCCCCACAATACTCATGTCCCCTCTAAGCACATTAAATAACTGCGGCAACTCATCTAAGCTGTATCTACGTATGAATTTCCCAAAAAAGGTAACGCGAGGATCGCTTTTTATCTTAAATACAGGTCCCGAGACCTCTGATTTATCGTGTAAGGATTCTTTTTGTTTATCGGCATCACAAATCATTGAACGAAACTTATAAAAATTAAAGATCTTGCCTTTTCTGCCGCAACGCGGGCTTCTATAAAATACAGGACCAGGGCCTTCTAATTTAATCAGGATACTAATAAGAGCGAACACCGGCGACAAAACTACCAACCCAACCATTGACACCACAATATCTATTACCCTTTTGACTAATAAATCTGTTTTGTGCGGCAGCGTATCGGTATACTTTAAGAACGTATGAAATCCGATATAGGACGGTTCTATCTGACTAAAGACCATATCATAATTGTCCAACAGAATGTTTACCGAGGTATTGGTTATTTTGCCTATTGAGATAATTTGTAAAACTAAATGACGAGGGACAGGCGCCGTAAGGTATATCTCACTTATAAAATTTTTCTGGACCAAACTTTTAAGTTCTTCAATATTGCCTGAAAGTATATTATATTCTCCCACCTTCCCTGTTTGATGAGTATCAAAAAAACCCGCGATTTTACGGCCCAGATGTTGCTTCCTTTTAAACTCCTGGGCCAAAGTTAATCCCGCCTCTCCGGCACCAACGATGAGGACGTTAATATTATAAAAACCCCTGGAAAGACGATAGCGGATAAGGACCCTCTTTATCAATCGCCAAAAAGAGAGACTGAAAAACAAACATAAGAAAGTTTCTAAAAATACAAGGCGTGAAAAAAGTTTTATCTGAAAAATAAAAATTATCGCGCCCGCCAAAATAGAAGAAACCGTAACGCAAAAAAAGACACGGCCTGTCTCTCTGGGAATAGTCAAAGACCTGTCGGTAGAATAAAGATGCTTAGTCTGTAAAAAGATAACAAGGATTGCCCCCCATGCGACAAACAAAAATACGGCCTCTTTGAAATACGGCAGCGTCTGGGGGATTAGACTATTGTTATATTTTAAACAATAGGGCATGTAAAAAGATATCGCCATTAGGAACATATCTATATAGAAATAGCCGATATATATAATTTTTCTGTTTTTATTCATATCACCTGTGGGCCTCAAACCCATGGCTCATTTCCATGCCGAAAATAAATGTTCATATTGATTAGCCACTTCATCCCAATTGTAAAATATGGAAATTCTTTTTTGGGCCAGGCTTCGATATTGTTCCACAATCTCCGGATGGCCAAGAAGATGCTCCATTTTATTCCTTAAGTCGACCTCATCCCCCGGCTCAAAACAAAATCCCGCCTCTGCCACCACCTCTTTATTAAAAGGGACGCCAATGGCAACAACGCAATTGCCGAAAGCCATGGCCTCTAAAAGCGCGGGATTGGTACCACCAACCTCGTTGCCGTGGAGATAAAAATAGGCATGGCTTTGAAGGGCACAATACCCATCGCCATAAATACCTCCCAGAAATTTGACCCGCGGGTCCTTTGTCGAGCGCAGCTTATCAATATACTCCCGTCCGTAAGGCGCCGCACCCACAATCACAAGCGGCATGTCTGTCTTGATCTTTTCATACGCCTTAATCATCATAAGCGCGTTATTTTCCGGCTCAAGACGGCTAATGTAAAGGATATAGTTTCTTTCCTTAAGACCGTATTTCTCCAGGACCGCATCAGCACCAGGGGCCTCTTTTCTTTGGGCCCCATAAGAAATGTTCGTGGTTTCTTTGTTGAACCTCTGCCGGTAATAATCCTGGACGGCCTTGGAATCTGAGATGATGACATGCGCGAGTTTAGTCGCGATCCATTCCGAAGCCTGGTAAGCCCACTTGCCAAGCTTATTCCACTTTGCCCTCTTCCACTCCAATCCATCCACATTGATAATCACGCGTTTACCGAACAATCTTGGAACTATCGCGAAAACACTGTTAATCGCGTTACAGATGTAGACGATATCAGTATCTGAAAATGAAACATGCCAAGCCGACAAAAATGTATGGGCAATAGTATCAAAATACTTGTGCTTGACCGTCGGGAGCGTTATCAGCCGCACCCCTTTATAGAAAGGCCCGGACCAATCACTGTTGCCCTTACGGCAATAAACCGAAACAGCGTATCCTTTCGCCGCCAAACGGACACTCAATTCTTCGGCAAATGTTTCAAATCCCCCATAATGGGCGGGTATCCCCCGCGTCCCCAGAATAGCTATCTTCATATTTACAACCGCTTCACTTTAAAGAGCCCCTGGCATCATAAAGAACTCCATCTGGAAATAGGATTATTTAGGGGCAAATTAGCAGAAAATCCTTCACTGTAACAATTAAAATTGATCCATATCTGCCTAGACTTAAT
>CAZABZ010000124.1:0-3927 GCA_964483535.1 uncultured Planctomycetales bacterium
AAATCGCGCATGACTCCGGGCACGTCGGTCAAAAGGACCAATTTTTCCGCCTTCATGGAGTTGGCTATGGCACTGGCCACCTCATCCGCATTGACATTATGCGGCTGTTTTTCCACCGTCATCCCCATCGGAGACACCACCGTGATCTGCCCCTGGGCTAAATGCGCTTCCAAATCCTCTTTGTTGACCGAGGTGATCGTCCCCACAAAGCCCAAATCTTTGACGGCTTTTTTCTTTTTTACAAAAATAATATTCTCCTGCCCGCGAAGCCCGGTGACATCTCCTTTGAGGTCTTTGATTTCCGCGACGATCTGCCGGTTGAGTTTTTCTAATTCTTCACCGACAATCGTAAGCGTCTCTTTGTCCGTCACCCGGATACCGTCAACAAATTCATTCTTTAACCCCTCTTCCTTCATACGCGCTGAAATATGCGGCCCTCCGCCATGCACAATGATAACGCGGATCCCCACATAGCTTAAAAATACAATGTCCTGTAAAACGCTATGACGGATCTTAGGATCGTCTAAAATACTGCCGCCGTATTTAATAACAAAGATCTTGCGGCGAAAAGCATGAATATAAGGAATAGCTTCAATCAGAATAGAAGCTTTTTTAACAATTTGGTCCATGGGCTCCTTGTTAATTATACTCTCCATTTATCCTGACATACTCATAAGAAAAATCACAGGTGTAAACCGTGGCACAGGCACGGCCTAAGGCCAACTCAACCTTAATGGCAATCTCTTTTTTATCAAACGGTGAAAAAGTGATTTTCATATTGCGCTCATTGATCTTATCGATCCCCAAAGAACCCACCGCCGCACCCACCCGTCCCCAATTAGGGTTGCTGCCAAAAGCCGCGGTTTTAACCAGGGCGGAATTGGCAATGGTCTTGGCGATCTTCCTGGCCTGCATCTCATTGGCAGCCCCTTTGACATTAATGGTCAAAAACTTGGTGGCCCCTTCGCCATCATGAACAATTTTCTTGGCCAAATCAACGCATACAAATTCAAGCGCCTGATAAAACTTCTTAAAATCCCCGTCTTCTTTCACGATCTTTTTATTTCCCGCCAATCCGCCGGCCTGCAGGGTGACCATATCATTAGTGCTCATGCACCCGTCAATAGTAATGCTGTTAAATGAACGCTCAGTCGCACGCTTTAGCCCAAGTTTCAACATTTTATGAGAGATCGCCGCGTCCGTCGTTAAAAAACCCAGCATGGTTGCCATATTAGGCTCAATCATCCCTGACCCTTTAGCGCAGCCGCCGATGATCACTTTTTTGCCGCCAATAGTGACCTCAACCGCGATTTCTTTGACTTTCAAATCCGTGGTCATGATCGCCCGGGCGAATTTACCGCCCGCCTTCGGGCTTAAACCCTTGATCAAAACCGGTGCCGCATCAACAATTTTATTATATGGCAATGGCTTACCGATAATACCTGTTGATGTCACTAAAACGTCCGTGGGGCTTACCCCAAGAAGTTTGGCCACAAGTTCCGTCGAGCTTTGAGCATGTTTCAAACCGGCACGACCGGTATAACAATTGGCATTCCCGGAATTAACCAATACCGCCCGACCTACACCTTTTTTAATATGCTTCATGCTGACGACAAGCGGCGCCGCCTTGATCGAGCTCTTGGTAAAAACACCGGTGGTGACAGCCGGCAGATCTGAAACAATGATACCCAAATCCGGTTTGCCCGAACGTTTGATCCCAGATGATATTCCATTGGCTAAAAACCCTTTGGGTGCCGTTACCCCGCCTTTAATTATTTTCACCTGTCCTCCACAGATCATAACAGCCCCTCGATTTCATTAAAACCATACATAATATTCATGTTCTGCACCGCCTGGCCCGCCGCACCTTTGACCAAATTATCAATGGCTGAGGTGATGACCACCATTTTTTTATCAGAACTGACCACCACGCCTAAATCACAAAAATTAGTGTTGGCCACGTTCTTGGTTTCCGGCTGATTGCCCAAGGGATGAAGCCGGACAAAGGGCTCCATCTTATAAAATTTCTTATATAAACTGTGCGCTTGATTTAAGGTAATACCCTCTTTTAATTGCACATACATTGTATTTAAAATCCCCCGCGTGATGGGAAGCAAGTGCGCCACAAAATGGATATGCGTGGCCTTGCCGGCCAATTGGGACAAATACTGCTCAATTTCCGGCGCATGCTGATGGCTCAAGACCTTATACGCTTTAAAATTCTCATTGGCTTCAGGAAAAAGCAAGCCTAAAGAAGCCTTGCGCCCGGCACCGGAAACCCCTGATTTAGCATCCACCACGATCGACTGAATGTCCCTGCGGGTGGCAATCAAAGGCGCCAATCCTAAAATAGCGGCTGTCGGATAACAGCCGGGATTAGCAATAAAATTGGCAGTCTTGATCTTCTGCCGGAACAATTCCGGCAGGCCATAAATCGCCTTGCTTAAATTCTTCGTATCAGTATGCTTGTGGCCATACCAATTTTCATAGACCTTCCCGCTTTTAAACCGGTAATCCGCGCTTAAATCAATCACCTTAAGCCCCGTTTTTAATAATTTCGGCGCCACCTTCATGGATTCGGTATGCGGCAGGGCCAAAAAGGCCACATCGCATTTTTCCACTGCTTTTTTAATATCTAACTTTTGGCAAACCAGGGTCGTACGATTCAAAAATTCCGGATAAATCTCCGCCATGGCGCCTTGTGTGTTATTAGCTGCCACATAAGTCACCCGCACGCCGGGATGCTTTAAAAGCAAGGCAAAGGCCTCTCGGCCGGCATAGCCGCTGACGCCTAAAATACCGGCACGTATGGTTTTTAAAGGATAATTCAGGTTTTTAGTCTTCATATTTTACCCGTCGGCAAAAGCCATTATGATAATCCATTAATAATAAATAAAAAAGCCCATCTCGTCAACGTATTTCGAAGGGAGATGGGCTGTTTTATTTTATATTTTAATTGACGTTAACGTTTAACCCATTGGAATTTACGGCGAGCTCCCTTTTGTCCGGGTTTCTTTCTTTCTTTCATTCTACTGTCTCTGGTCAAACAGCCGGCCTTTTTCAAAATACCCCGGGTCAAAAGATCACAAGAAATGATGGCGCGTGACAGGCCTAACCGAAAAGCGCCAGCCTGGCCGGTGGAACCACCGCCGGTGACACGCACAGCAATATCGAATTTATTTTCCAAATTCACTAATTTTAAAGGATTCAAAATGGAAATACGGTCCGTTTCACGCGGAAAATATTCCATGAATTCACGTTTATTGACCATGATCTTGCCAGCCCCGGGAGTTAAAACCACCCGAGCCACTGAGCTCTTACGACGACCTGTGCCTGAATATTTGACAACTTCAACCATGTAACTCTCCTAAATTAGACCTCTAAAAGAATAGGTTTTTGTGCCGCATGCGGATGAACTTCTCCCGCGTAAACTTTCAACTTGGCTGTTTGCTTATAAGCCAAAGGCCCGCTTGGAAACATACGGGAAACCGCTAATTCCAAAACTTTAGCCGGAGCTTTCTTCAACATAACACCCAAGGTCATTGCTCTTTGCCCGCTGGGATAACCTGTATAACGGGTATACACTTTGTCCGTCAATTTCTTGCCGGTCACCTTGACTTTTTCAGCGTTAATGATGATAACGGTGTCCCCGGTATCCAAAAACGGTGTAAAAATACGCTTGTGTTTGCCGCGCAGCACAGAAGCCGCCCTGGCCGCGACTTTGCCCAGGATTTTGTCCTTGGCATCAATCACAAAGCACTTGTGTTCAATTTCATTAACTTTCGGTAAATACGTTTTCATAAACCAACCTTAAATATAACTTCTAGCCAATGTCATTTCCCAGACACTTCTGTCGGGAATTTGTCCTAAAACAAGATGTTAAAATATAACATCTTTACGTCAAATGTCAAATATTTTTAATGCAAA
>CAZABZ010000125.1:0-3921 GCA_964483535.1 uncultured Planctomycetales bacterium
CAGGCCACCATCCTTAATAAAATGATGGATGATATTTACTGGAAAGGCCAGATTGAAGAACAACGGCTCAAGGAATTAGTGGGGCATACGCCCGTTGAGGTACTGGCAGGATTTATTTTTGGCGTCATCTGTGCGATGATTTTATACTAGAGGAGTCATTTATGAATCAGAAAGTTTTAATAGGGATGATAGCGGCCATTGTATTAGTCGCGGGAACAATCGTTGTGCTTCATCATTACAAAGGAGCTTCAGCTTCCAAAGATTCTGAAGAAACGAACGTTCCTGTTAATCAGCTTTTGCAAGAAGCGGCCAAGTACGAGGCCCAGGGGGATAAACTTAAAGCCAAGGAAGCCTACGACCAAATCATCAGTAATTATCCGGATTATGATAAGATTGAAGATGTGCAGGACAAGCTTGGGAGTTTAAACATCGACCTTATTTTTTCTCCCGCCCAAATGCCCCAAACTATTTTTTATGAAATCGTCCCCGGGGATTCTTTAGGGAAGTTGGCCAAGAAATATAATACCACGCCCCAGCTCATCAAAAGGGCCAATGGATTAAAGAGCGATGTGATACGTACCGGTGAGAAACTGCGCATATGGACGGCGCCCTTTACGGTGTTGGTCAACAAATCACAAAATGTGCTTTTTCTGAAATCCGGCGAAGAGGTGCTTAAGATTTATCATGTGTCGACGGGAAGAAATAATATTACACCGGTGGGGGCCTTTAAGATCGCCACCAAAATAGAAAATCCGGTATGGTTTAAAAATGGAGGGCCTCCGATTCCTTCCGAAAGCCCTGAAAATGAATTAGGCAGCCGATGGATGGGGTTTGATACGGACTCGCATTACGGCATTCACGGCACTCTTCATCCCGAAACCATCGGACGGCAGGTGACAGATGGTTGTGTGCGTCTTAAGAATGGGGATGTCGAGGAGATTTTTGATATCATTCCCGTCGGGACGGAAGTAATCATTCAAAATTAAAGACTTCGCTTAGGTCCAATGGCCAAATGGCCGCCGCAAAAAAACTGCGGGGCAAAGCGAGGCACAGAGGGAAGAAAATATTTATGGCTACACTGGATTTTGAAAAACCGGTTCTCGAGCTTGAACATAAAATCAATGATTTGCGCCAAATGGGCTCCAAACGTGTGACCCTTGAGCCTGAGATCAAGCGCCTGGAATCCAAACTCGAGCAACTTAAGAACGATGTTTATAATAACATGACCCACTGGCAGCGTGTGCAGATCGCCCGCCATCCCAAACGTCCCTATACGCTTGATTACATCCGCATGATGACCGATGAATTTTTAGAATTGCATGGGGACAGGCTTTTTGCCGATGATATGGCCATGATCGGCGGTTTTGCCAAGCTCGACGGACAGAAAGTGATGGTCATAGGACATCAAAAGGGCCGTGACGTCAAAGAAAATGTTTTGCGTAATTTCGGTTGCGCCCATCCGGAAGGCTACCGCAAGGCCATGCGCTTGATGCGCCTGGCAGCCAAATTTCAAGTGCCGGTCGTTTGCCTGATCGATACACCGGGCGCCTACCCGGGCATTGGGGCAGAAGAGCGCGGGCAAGCCCAGGCCATTGCCGAAAATTTGCGTGATATGGCCGGCCTCAAGACGCCCATAGTGGCTGTGATCATTGGTGAGGGTGGCAGCGGTGGGGCTTTGGGAATAGGGGTGGCGGACCACATTTTTATTTTACAGCACGCCTATTATTCTGTTATCTCGCCTGAAGGCTGCGCCTCCATTCTTTGGCGCAGTTCTTTAAAAGCCCCGCAGGCCGCGGAAGCCTTGAAATTGCACGGGGAAGATTTGATAAAATTTAATATTGTGGATGAAATCATCCCTGAGCCTTTGGGGGGAGCTCACCGGGACCCGGAAGCAGTGGCCCTTCTTTTGAAGACAGCGCTCATTAAATATTTTAAGAAAGCATCCTCTTTAAGTTTACAAGAGTTTCTGGCCGCTCGTTACAAAAGATACCGCGACATCGGTGAATTCATTGAGAAGAAATCTTCGGCCCCCGTTTCTGACACTCCCAAGAGTTTGTAATTCCTTAACTATGACCTCCCATCCGGATATCCGTGATCTGTCTTTAGAAGAATTGGCGGCTTACTTGAGCTCCGTCGCTGCGGAGCCTTTTCGTGCTAAGCAGATTTTTCAGTGGATTTATCAAAAAGGGGCTTGGGGATTTGACGCGATGACCAATGTCCCTAAAGAATTAAGGGACCGTCTGAAGAACAGTTTTATCCTCAAACCTAATGAGATCGCCCTGAAGGTCATCTCCGAAGACGGCACCACTAAATTTCTTTTTGATCTGCATGATCATGAAAAAATCGAGAGTGTGTTGATCCCCACCCCAACCAGGACAACCGCTTGTATTTCAACCCAGGTCGGCTGTAAGTTTGGTTGTAAATTCTGCGCCAGCGGTATCGGGGGCTGGAAGAGAAATTTGACCTGTGCGGAGATTGTTTCCCAAGTTTTACATGTCAAAGAAGAGGCGTTGAAACATAAAAGACCTTTATCGAATATAGTTTTTATGGGGACCGGGGAAAATCTTGATAATTATGATAATTTAATGAAAGCCATCCGGATAATCAATTCAGATAAAGGCATCAATATCGGAGCGAGGCACATCACGATTTCTACCGTTGGAGTTGTTCCCAAGATCAAAGAGTTGGCCCAAGAAGGCCTTCAGGTGGAATTAGCAGTCTCCTTGCACGGGTATGATAATCCGTCCCGCGATGTGCTGATGCCGGTCAATAAGAAATACCCATTTGATGAATTGATCGCGGCCTGCCGTGAATATGTCCGCAAAACCCATCGGCAGATCACTTTTGAGTACATCCTTATTAAGGATGTCACGTGCACGCCTTACGCCGTGGCTGGCTTGAAGAAAGCTTTTAAAGGGATTATCTGCAAGATGAACCTTATCCCTTATAATCCCGTTTCAGAATTTGACCACAAAACTCCTTCCCGTGAAGAGATGCTTAAATTTAAAAATAGTCTTGAGGCAAATGACATTCACGCAACTATCCGTACGCCCCGTGGTAAAGATGTAAATGCCGCCTGCGGACAGTTAAGGCATTTAACTAAAAAGTCATAGAGAGAAGTTATTGAGAAGAGGTATTTTGTTGCTGCTGTTGGGCCGCCAGTTTTTGCAGTAATGCCTGCATTTTGGGGGTACTTATCAGTTTCTGGATTTGGGGATTGCTTTGCACAGCCGCATAATCATGGGAAGTGACAGCCTGCACCAAAGCGGGATCTTGGAGTGCCTGCATAATTTCCGGGTCTTGCATCATTTCCTGGAGCGTTGCCATGGTCTGAGGATTAGACATTAATTGTTTTTGACTGGCCGCAATTTGTTGGTCCATATTAGGGATAGATGCGGAGGATTGGTTAGGCGTAGTATTGTTTGTCGGCAAAGTAGTAACAGGGGCATTGCCATTGGTGATGCTGGCCACATCGCTGGCAGCCACGTGCACATCGCCTATAATCGGCGTTTTAACGGTATAGACGCCGTTCTCGATCCCCGAAAGTTCGCCTTTGATTTGTGAACCGTCTTTAAGAGTGATCACTTGTTCGGATTGATCAGCAAAACTGACCGCGGTCATTGACAGGATAAAGAGGGTAAATATAAAAATAATTTTGTTCATAATGGAAGTCTAACATCTAATCACATTTTTGGCAAACTTTTCTGGGTTTGGCAAGTTTGACAAAAGGGTGCCGTGATGATATATTGGCTTCTTCTTAAGGGCGGCTTTAAATAATTTGGGGTTGTAGCTCAGTTTGGGAGAGCGCCTGCATGGCATGCAGGAGGTCAGGGGTTCAATCCCCCTCAACTCCACTTATATAATTATTCCTCGAAGGGCTTTGCCAAGGTGGCGGAACTGGTATACGCGCTGGTCTCAAAA
>CAZABZ010000126.1:0-3856 GCA_964483535.1 uncultured Planctomycetales bacterium
AGTTGACGAATTAGACGCCAAGATCATCGGGCTTTTAAACGATCGCGCGGCCGTTACCTTATCTATCGGCCGGGAAAAGATCAAAAATAAAAAACCGATATACGCGCCTGAACGTGAGCAGGATGTTCTTAAGCGCATCAAACAAATCAATGGCGGCCCCATTAAGGTTGAGGCCCTGGAGGCGATTTACCGCGAGATCATGTCAGCGTCCCTGGCCCTGGAGAAACCCCTGCGCATTGCTTATATGGGGCCTGAGGCCACTTTTTCGCATTTGGCGTCCTTAAAAAGGTTTGGTTCTTCCGTCGACCATGTGGCGTGCGACAACATGTCTGAGGTGTTCGGCAAGGTGGAAAGCGGGGATTGCGATTACGGTGTTGTGCCTATCGAAAATTCCATTGAAGGGGTGGTCACTCATACGATGGATTTGTTGGCTGAATCCGATCTTAAGATTTGTTCTCAGGTTTTACTGGATGTGACACATCACCTGATGTCCAAGGCGGCTTTATCGCAGATCAAAGAAATTTATTCGCATCCACAGATTTTGGGCCAATGCCGGCAGTGGCTAATGAAAAATATGCCCAAAGCCCATCTGATACCCGTGGTATCATCCACCAAAGCCGCCCAAATGGTGGCTAAAAAGAAAAACGCGGCTTGCATTGCCTCCCAGATCGCGGCGTCTTTATACGGGCTTGAGATCCTCAAGAAAAATATCCAGGACAGCACTCACAATATCACGCGTTTTCTGGTGATTTCGACGATGGATGTGCCGCCAACCGGATCGGACCGCACCTCGCTCGTATTTTCTATCAAGGATAAAGTGGGGGCTTTGCACGCGATGCTGACTCCTTTCATAAAAAATAAGATTAATCTCACCAAAATAGAATCCAGGCCTTCTAAAAAGAAAGCCTGGGATTATTATTTCTTCATCGATTGTGAAGGCCATCAAAGCGATCCCCGCGTGGCCCGTGCCCTGGCCCAACTTGAGGGGATGTGTAAATTCCTGAAAATTTTAGGCTCTTATCCTGACGCTTAAGGCAGGTCTTAACATAGGAGGACATATGAAGAAAATGATAGCTGTCATCGTGATTGCCGCTTTTTTTACCACAGGATGCACCGGTTCTTTTAATTTAACACGTAAAGTCTATAATTTTCACCGCTCTCAAACCGACAAATGGTCTGATGAACTTTGTTTCTTGGTTGTTGCTCTGCTGCCGATTTACGGCTTTGCGACCTTGGCGGATGCCATTGTTTTCAATTCTATCGAATTCTGGACAGGTAAAAATCCTGTTGATATGAGTTATGTCCCGCCATCATCGCGCATTGTTCAAAATGGCGACGTAAAATACAGGTTGTCGTATAATGCCAAAACAGACCAGGTTTCCTTGACATCCTTGGCACAAGGCGGTAACAATCATGGGGTTATTTTTGAAAGGGCCGAGGGCATGATTACGGCCAAGAATGAGCAAGGCAAAATCTTGTATTCGTCCGTCGAGAATAAAGACGGCGGGATATCGATTTATGATGGGAACGGCAAGCTGGTCAAAAATTATCCGGCTGGGCAGATCGCATTGCTTAAAGAGCGTTACATGTCGTCTAACAACTAAGGTTTTCATCGTGTGAACACAGCTCCCAAATCTTCTTCTCATCTGGGCCGGTGGCTTTGGGTAGGTTTTATCACGATCGTCGTACTGTGGGTTGCCCAGCAGGTCATTTTAAAACCTATTATCGAAGCTGTCTCTACACAGGTGATCGGCGCCAGGGTCACCCTTGGCAGTTTTTCTCTCAATATCCTTACCCATCAAATCCGAATCACCGATTTTCAGATTTACAATGAGCAGGGATTCCCGCCGAAGGTGTTTTTAAACGCTCCTGAAATACTTGTTGATATTGATCTTCCCCAAGCCATGCAAGGGAAAATACATTGTCCTTTGGTTGTTTTTCGTTTATATGAAATGATTGTTTTTAAAAACCCGCAGGGCAAGATGAATGTTAATGAACTTAAAATAGTGCAGGAGAAGCTCCATGAAAAGAAGAAGGGGCCGATGCCTAAGTTTAACATTGATGTCCTTAAGTTAAATATAGAGCAGGTCATTGTTGAAGATGACAGTAAAACCCCTCCTGTGATCGAGGCTTACGACCTGAATCTTAAAGATAAAACCATCCGCAATATTAATGGCGTGCCTAAACTCGTGGGGCTGGTGATGTTTGAGGCCTTAAAGCCAACCGCTATACAAAGCGCCGGATTATACGCCGCGACCACTTTGTTGGGGGTTGGGTTTTTACCGGGCCTGGCCGTAGGCGTTGCTGTGGCCAACGATGAGGCAGTCTTTGAAACCCCGCATCCTTTTAATCAGGTATATCAGCAGAGCTTACAATTGGTCAAACGATTAGGACAAATCAAGAGAACAGATGCTTGGGCGGGCCGGATTTGGGCCAAGGTCTACGATTGCGACATTTCCATTGAAATTCAAAAAGAGGGATGGATCCGGTCGAAAATTATTATTAAAGCCAGAAAATATTTTTTGGCTAAACCTGAGATCGCGGCCGGATTACTTTATCAGTTAAAAAGAGAATTATAAAAATTGATTGGCTTTGCCACCTCTCTTCGGTTGACATTACTCTGATCGACCCTTATAATGCTCTGTCTTAATTCTATATCTAAAGGACCAAGATTATGCAAGCAGCGAATCAATATATTTTTAAGATTAAACCCTATGTTCCGGGCAAGCCCATTGATGAGGTCAGGCGCGAGCTGGGTTTAAAAAGTGTCATTAAATTGGCTTCTAATGAGAACCCTTATCCGCCTTCGCCTAAGGTGTTGGCGGCCATGAGTTTGGCGGCCCGCGAGTCTAATCGTTATCCGGATGGCGGTTGTTTCTTGCTGCGCCGCGCCCTGGCCAAGAAGTTTGGCATCAATGATGATCAGCTGATTTTCGGCAATGGTTCGGATGAGATCATTGTTTTAGCGGTTAAAGCCTTTGCGGCAAAAGGGGATGAGGTCATTATCGCCAAGCCCTCATTCTTGATTTACGAAATTGCTTCGACTTTATCCGGCGCCCGCTTGCACCAGGTGCCGCTTAAGAATTTTCGTTATGACCTCCAAGCGATGAAAGCCAAGGTCAATGGGCGTACCAAGATCATATTTATCGGGAACCCCGATAACCCGGCAGGGACATACATCACGGCCCGCCAGGCGGAGGATTTCTTGACGGGCGTGCCTAAAAGCACCCTGGTGTTTTTCGACGAGGCCTATTTTGAATATGTGCAGGCCAAAGATTATCCCGACACCTTGCGCTTGATGAAGAAATATCCCAATGTGATGACCTCCCGGACATTTTCCAAAATGTACGGATTGGCAGGGCTGCGCCTCGGCTACGGGATCGCCAGCCGGGAAATCATTGATATTTTAAATCGTTTACGCGAGCCTTTTAACGTCAACAGCATGGCCCAGGCCGCGGCCGTGGCTGCTTTGGGTGACAAAGTTTATTATCGTAATATCGCCAAAGAGACAAATGAGCAAAGGCAGTATCTTTACCGCTCTTTTAAAAGGATGGGGGTCGCCTTTGAGGAGAGTTTTACGAATTTTATTTTGGTCCATGTGGGGGGCGATAGCAGCCAGGCGGCGGGCAGCTTGCTTAAAAAAGGCGTCATTGTTCGCGACATGGCCGCATGGGGTTTAAAGGGTTACATACGCGTTTCCATCGGGAACCCGTCGGAAAACAAGCGTTTTATTAAATCATTGGGAGAGATCATATGATCGTTGTTTTACGCTCGGATGCTACCGAGGCTAATATTAAACATATTGTCGAGCGCGCCGGTAAGCTGGGGCTTAAGGCCAATATTTCGCGCGGGGTGG
>CAZABZ010000127.1:0-3803 GCA_964483535.1 uncultured Planctomycetales bacterium
CCTCAACTCGGTAAAAATTTACGCAATTGGACTCTCAGGAATTCTTCAATTTCCTGCCCCGTGGCCAATTGCATAGCTTCATAAGCTATACGCTGCGCGTATTCCAATTGCACTGAACGGACCATCCGTTTGACCGTCAATATACTGGCAGCGGACATGCTGAGTTCGTCTATCCCCATGCCCAATAACAAAAAAGCTAACAAAGGATCAGATGCCATTTCCCCGCAAATGGACACTTTGATCCCTTCATTATGCCCGGCATCGATTGTTTTTTGTATCATTTTCAATACCGCCGGATGCGTGGGTTCATATAAATGCGCTGTTTTTTCATTTACGCGATCAACAGCCAGAGTGTATTGGATCAGATCATTGGTGCCGATAGAAAAGAAATTGGTTTCACGGGCCAAGTCCTCGGCAGTCATCACCGCTGAAGGAACTTCAACCATCATCCCAACCTGCAATTTCTCATCAAAAGGGATTTTTTTGTCCCGCAAAGCGGTTTTGACCTGATTTAAAATAGCATTCGCCTGACGCAATTCCCCAATACCGGTGATCATAGGGTACATCATCTGCACACGCCCGTGAACTGAAGCGCGTAAAATGGCCCTCAACTGGGTTTTAAAAATATCCGGACGCTCCAGGCAAAAACGGATGGCACGGCACCCTAAAAATGGAGACATGTCCTTGGGTATCTGCACGCTGGAAATAAATTTATCACCGCCTAAGTCAAGCGTCCTTATAGTCACCCCAAAGGGCGCGACAGCCTTGGCCACTTGGCTATAAGCCAAAAACTGCTCTTCTTCAGAAGGCAAATCCAAGCGGTTCATATATAAAAATTCCGTACGGTAAAGCCCTATTCCCTCAGCCCCGTATTTGCGCACAGCTGGAATTTCAGAAGAAAATTCCAAATTCGCCAGGATAGGAATTTTCTTGCCATCCATTGTCTGCGCCGGTAATTTCTTTAAATCGTCAAGCTTTTCCAAAGACGCCGTGATTTTATTCTGTTCCTTAATATACACTTTTTTGGTTTTATCAGAGGGATCAACGATCACCAGCCCCTTTTGGCCGTCGATGATCACATAATCCTGATTGTTGATCTTCAGTGTCGCGTCTTTTAAGCCAACCACCGCGGGCACCCCAAGGGACTTGGCAATAATGGCTGTATGCGAAGTCCTGCCTCCGATATCAGTCAAAAAGCCTTTGATTTTTTTATTGTACATGCTCACCGCGTCCGAGGGGGAAAGCTCATGCGCCACGATGATCAGATCATCCTGCAAACTATCAAGATCATGCAACTTGCTTTCATCCATCAAATGTTTTAAGACCCTCTTACTGATATCACCGATATCCGAGGCCCTTTCACGTAAATATTCATCGGGCATTTGGGCAAAAGTTTCGACGAATCTTTTAATGACTGTAAAAAAGACATATTCCGCGGAAAACTTGTTCTTACGTATGCCGGAAGAAACTTGATTGAGAACGGCCGTGTCCTGCAAAACCAGCAAATGCGCGTCAAAGATCTGCGCATGCGCCATCCCCATGTCTTTCGTGATTTTGGCCTTCAGGTGATGGATTTCCCGTTGAGCATTATTAATAGCTTCTTCAAAACGGGCAATTTCTGAATCTATTTCAGATGAAGAAATAGAACGCTTGGGCACAATAAACTCGCCCTTATCCAAAGTAAATGACTGGCCGTAGGCAATGCCTGGTGCCGCGGGAATCCCTTTTAAAACGATTTCACTCATGGACCTATCTCTTCCTCTTGTTTGCTAAAAAATTTTTCAACCTCCGCCATGGCTTGCGCGGCCTCTGCGCCTTCAATGGTGATCTTCAAAACAACTCCCTCTACCGCCCCCAACATCAAAATTCCCATAATAGATTTGCCGTCAACCACCTCTGACCCTTTGGACAATGTCACTGTCACGTCAAATTTCTCAATCAAACTGACAAATAAAGCCGCCGGACGGGCATGCATGCCTTTTTTATTGAGCACGGTTAATTCTTTTACAATTTTACACATTCAATTATCTTTTTATGACCCTTTGTGTCTCTATTAATTTTATCAATGCCTGGGTCAATTTCTTTGAATCATGACGGACGTAATCAGCCACACTCAAAAGGTCCGCGGAAACCGCCTTGACCCCCATAGCTTGAATGCGATCACCATCCGCAGCAACGGGATAAGCGTTTTCATTGCGGTATCGCTTCAACGCTTCTTCGTTGCTGACAACGGCATCATTGATCAAGCAGGCGTCCACTAATTTTGGATCAGTATGCTCCAAGAGCACGCGCAGATGATCAGAGGCGGTAAAACCATCCGTTTCACCCGGCTGAGTCATCACATTACAAACATAAATTTTATACGCCACAGCCGCCGCAATAGCCTCAGTCACGCCTTTAATAATTAAATTAGGCAAAATGCTGGTGTACAAACTGCCAGGCCCCATGACGATGATGTCCGCCTGCGCGATGGCTGTTAAAGCATCTTCCGTCGGCGTAGCGTCTTGGGGAATTAATGACAGGCGTTTAATCGGAGTATTGGACTTGGGAATTTTAGCCTCGCCCTGGGTCCGGCTTCCATCCATGTACTCCGCGACCAAATGCACATTATTCACCGTTGAGGGGATCACTTTCCCTCGGATCGCCAAAACTTTGCTGGATTCTTCGACCGCTTTTTTAAAATCCCCCTTGGTGATCTGCACCATGGCGGTCAAAAACAAATTCCCGAAATTATGCCCTTTAAGGCCGTCCCCTTCGGCAAAACGATACTGAAAAAGCTCCCCCATCAATGCCGGAGCATCTGCCAGGGCCACCAAACAATTACGGATATCCCCCGGAGCTACGATATTGAATTCCTGGCGTAACCGCCCGGATGATCCCCCGCTATCAGCCACGGTGACAATGGCTGTCAAATTAGCCGTGTATTCTTTTAAACCCAACAATAAATGTGATAAACCCTGCCCTCCGCCGATGGCCACCACCTTGGGGCCCCTCTCCAGGAAACGGCGCTGATAAAGAATGTCAACAATGTCCCTCTCGCGCTGAGGCAAAAAAAGGGTGATCAATGAAATGATCATCTTGCCCATACCCAGCACGATAAACAAAATACCGCAGAGGATGATGACAATGCCAAGGGTACTGACAAATGGATAAGGGTAAACCGCGAAGATAGCGCCAATCCCGACGATTAAAATACCAAACAATGAGGCAAACACCCAGCGTTTGACTTTAATGCCCGGATAAAGCCATTTAAAAAAGTTGTGTGACATGAGTATCGATTATTAACCAATACGTGAATCTTCCTGTGAAAGAAGATCCATGACATCTTTGGCTGTTTTGGTATTTTTGAGGCTATCGCGGAAAAATTTGTCCTTCAACAAACGTGAGACACGCGCAAGAGCTTTTAAATGCGGACCGGCGGAATCAGAAGGCGCAATCAAAAGAAAAAAGATATACACCGGTTCACCGTCGAGCGAATCAAAATTCACGCCTTTTTTACTGATAGCTAAAGCTGAAACTAACTTGGTAGCGGCATCTGATTTGGTATGCGGGATCGCGATCCCCTGGCCTATGGCGGTTGAGCCTAAGGCCTCCCGGGCCATCAAACCCTCGACTATTTTACTTTTATATTTCTTTTCAATGATCCCGCTTTCAACTAACATCGTGACCATCTCTGAAATGACATCCACCTTCGTTTCAGATGTTAAATCGGTATTAACTGCTTCCTTGCACAAAAAGTCGCTGATTTTCATGAACTCCTCCGAAAAAGATTATGAATAAACTTGGAGCGGCGAATGGGGCTC
>CAZABZ010000128.1:0-3796 GCA_964483535.1 uncultured Planctomycetales bacterium
GATACGCATTTTTATCCGCTGGGTTCATGCACCATGAAATATAATCCGAAATTTACCGAAGCCCTGGCGCGTTTGGCCGGTTTTACGGACCTGCATCCGCTTTTAGCCCAGCTCTCCGGCGGAGAGCAATGGACCCAGGGGGCTTTGCGAATTTTGTATGAGTTAGAGCAGTGGATGTGTGAGATGACCGGTTTTAGTGCCTTTACCCTGCAGCCTCTGGCCGGCGCCCACGGGGAATTGACCGGTATCATGCTCATGGCGGCCTATCATAAGTCTAAAGGCAACTCTAAGAAAAAATATGTCATCATTCCCGATTCCGCACATGGGACCAACCCTGCCTCGGCGGCGATTGCGGGTTATGAAACAATTACCGTTCCTTCCAATAAAGACGGCGGCATGGATTTGAAAGCGCTCAGAGCCGTCGTCAATGAAGAGACCGCCGGCCTGATGATGACACTCCCAAGCACGTACGGTGTGTTTGAGGGGAACATCAGCGAAATTGCCAAGATCATTCACGCGGTCGACGGTATCATGTATTATGACGGGGCCAATTTAAACGCGGTCTTGGGGCGTTGCCGGCCGGGTGATGTCGGTTTTGATGTGATGCATGTCAATATGCACAAGACTTTCGCGACCCCTCATGGGGGCGGTGGCCCCGGTTCAGGGCCTGTCGGGGTCAATGAAAAGTTGGCCCAATTCCTGCCGATTTCCCGCGTTGTCAAACGCAGTGACGGTGTGTATGCCCTCGATTACAATTATGATGAATCGATTGGGTATATAGCATCTTTTTACGGCAATTTCGGGATACTGGTGCGGGCGTATGCTTATATGCTGATGTTAGGCAAGGAAGGTTTGATCGACACGACTAATCATGCGGTGCTTAACGCTAATTACATTATGAAAAAATTGGAGCCTTATTATAAAATTTGTTTTGATCGCATTTGTATGCATGAAAGTGTTTTTTCCGCCCAAGCCCAAGCCCAGCGCGGGGTGCATGCCATTGACATCGCTAAATTCCTGATAGATCAGCAGATCCATCCTCCGACGGTGTATTTTCCCATCAGCGTTCCTGAGGCCATCATGATCGAGCCCACGGAGACGGAGTCCAAGCAAGCCATGGACCATTTTATCGGGAAAATGATTGAGGCGGACAAGCTTTCTCAAACTGACCCCGCGGCTTTTAAAGAATTTCCCAAGACCATGCCGGTTGCCCGTCCGGATGAAGTCAAAGCCGCGCGGGATGTCAAAATCAGTTTTTTTAGGGCACCCACGGATGCAGCTTAGAGACATTTCTTTCCCTTCCCCGCAGGAAAATATCGCTTTCGATGAAGTCTTATTGTGCCTGGCAGAAAAGCACTCAAAAGGTGAATATTTACGTTTTTGGGAATCTTCCAAGATCTTTATTGTGATGGGCCTAACCGGCCGCGCCCCAATAGATGTCAATTCCATCCATGCTCAAGAAGACAATATTCCTGTGTTAAGGCGTTCTTCGGGTGGAGGGACAGTCCTTCAAGGGCCGGGATGCCTTAACTATACCTTGGTCCTTTCGAAACAAAAGCATCCTGAGCTTAATGATTTACGTAAATCATATGAATGGATCGCCGCTAAAGTCAACGGAGCTTTGCGCCAGGCAGGCATCGAGGCCTATTTCAGGCCCGTGTCCGATTTGGTTACAGGGCAGGGTGAGAAGAAATTCTCCGGCAACGCCCAGCACCGCAGGAAACATTATATTTTGCACCATGGCACGATTCTCTACAAGTTTGACCTATCGCTCATCAGCCGTTATTTGAACATGCCTCACGATATTCCCGAATACCGCAAGCATCGTCCTCACGCGGATTTTGTCACCAATGTCCCAATTGACCCTCATCTTTTTAAAGAGCACCTGGCGAAAAGCTTTCGGACATCGGCATTGCAAAGCCCAAGGGCCCAAGAGCTTTCATTCCTGCAAGAATTTTTAGGAAAACCCCCCTCACAATTATTCTTGACGGGGGAGGCATAAGTATTTATTATTCTTTCATAAATTTTTATGGATAAAATAAATATTAGGCCTTATAAAGCGGAAGATCGCTTTGCGTTGCGAAATCTCTGTTGTGATGTGGCGGATCGCGGAGGTCCTATTGAGAATTTTTTTCCCGACCGCGATGTGGCCGCGGATTTATTGACAAAGTATTATACGGATTATGAGCCTCAATCGACCTTTGTCGCCATGTGCGATAATCGCATCATCGGGTATATCAATGGCTGCATGGACAATCGTCGTTATGGGTTGGTGATGTTTTGGCTTTTAATGCCTTCGCTGCTGATCAAAGCGTTTAAACGCGGTATTTTTTTCCGTCCTGAAATCCGCCAGCTGTTGGGCGGGGTATTAAAGAATTGGCGCAGGATCTTTGTCTGGCGCAAGAAATCTTTTCATAGTCATCAAGGGCATTTACATATCGGCGTTGCGGGGGATTTTCGCGGTCAGCAGGTGGGGCGGAATTTATTGAACACCCTGGTGGCCTATGCCGCCGGATTGGGGATTGCCCAGTTGGCAGCTTCGGTCCATGACGCTAATAAAGCCGCCGGTGGTTTTTTTGAGGCCCAGGGTTTTGTCGTTCGTGAGCGTTATCCGATGATCCTGGTCCGTGATGGGAAGGAGGAGCATTATCATTCTTTATTGTATGTTAAAACAATTTCGGCGCATTAGCGCAGGTATTCGTCTTATTATTGCCGCGTTGTTTCTTTGTTTTTTGAGCACGGGAGCTTTCGCGGACCAATTAAAGATCGGTAACGTGACCCTGTCGGCAGGGGACCGTATTTTGGTGCTTGCCCCTCATCCGGATGATGAGGTTTTAGGCGCGGGCGGTGTGATCCAGCAGGCCGCGGCCATGCACTTACCCATCAAAATAGTTTTTCTCTCCTACGGGGACAGCAATCAATGGTCTTTTCTTCTTTATCGCAAACATCCGGTGATTTTTCCCGCTGCGGTTGAAAATATGGGATTGGTGCGGCATGATGAAGCGGTTAATGCTTCCCGTATTTTAGGGGTGGATCCGCGGAATTTGATATTCTTGGGTTATCCGGATTTTGGCACGTTAAATATTTGGTATTATCATTGGGGCCTGCGCCCCGCGTATAGAAGTATTATGACCCGCGTGACGGCAGTTCCTTATAAAGGGGCTTATCGCTTTGGCGCGCCTTATAAAGGAGAGGAAATCGTCAGGGATATCAGGTCGGTTTTAAGGGATTTTAAACCGACTAAGATCTTTGTTTCTCATCCGGCGGACCATAACGGAGATCACTTGGCGCTGTATTTGTATTTGCGCGTGGCCCTTTGGGATGAGGGGATGGATGGGGTTTCGTTGTATCCGTATCTCATCCATTACTTGACATGGCCTAAACCCAAAGGCTTTCATCCTGAAAAGGATTTAACACCGCCGGAAGCTTTAGACGGAGATGAGATCTGGGAACAATACCATTTAAGCGCTTTACAAATGGAGAACAAGAACAAAGCTTTACAGGCGCACAAGAGTCAATATTTTTCCAGCCCCAGGTATCTTTTGTCTTTTGTAAAATTCAATGAACTTTTTGGTGATAGCCTGCCGCTAAAACTGCGTTTGAATGAAAATATCCCCGTCATTTTGGGGCAGAAGAAATTGACGGCAACGATGGAATTACCGGAAGAATTAAATGACCGGGAGCGCTCCGCCTTCGTTGGTGTCGATTGGAAATACTTGCGTTGGGAGTCTGAAAACCTGGTTGTCACGATCGGGCTGTCCAAGCCCTTGGCCCAGGATGTGGAAGCGTCGATTTA
>CAZABZ010000129.1:0-3776 GCA_964483535.1 uncultured Planctomycetales bacterium
AAAAAGAATGGTGCCGAGACCCAGACTTGCACTGGGGACGCCAGGATTTTCAGTCCTGCGCTCTACTACCTGAGCTATCTCGGCATAAATTTACGGCAGGCCTATTCTACTGAAAAGCCTTGAATTGTCAAATATTCCCTAAATAACGGGCCGCGTCTTGAGGGAACGTCGGAACTATATGCAATCCAGTCCCCCACTCAAAACCAACGCTGCGGGTCAACTTCGGGATAATTTCGATATGCCAGTGATAACATTCCGGATGATCATACCCTATGGGGGCCGTATGCAAATAATAATTATACGAAGGATTTCCTAAAACTTTCTTGACCCTTTTGAGCACGTCTTGCAAAATTTGCGCCAACTGCTCCTGGGAAGCCCCGTCTGTATTAGCAAAATTCGCGCTGTGTCCTTTAGGGATGATCCAGGTTTCAAAAGCATAGCGCGACGCGTAAGGACAGAAAGCCAAAAAATCGTTGTTTCCAACGACGATGCGCTCTTTATCCTGATATTCCTGGGAGATCATATCGCAAAATATACAGCGGCCGCGGTCTTGATGGTAATGTTGGGCGCCTTTAAGTTCTTCCAGTACAGTTTTAGGGACCATGGGCAAAGCAATGATCTGGCTGTGCGGGTGCTCAACGGTGGCCCCGGCAGAAGAACCGAAATTCTTAAAAATTAACACATATTTAAAACGGCTGTCATTGGACAGGCTGCGAAGACGGCCCTGGTACTGGCTTATCACCGCCTGCATTCCTTCCTTGGTCAATTCAGTGAGACTTTTATCATGATCAGGGCCTTCAATCAAAACCTCATGGGCGCCGATACCGCTCATCTGGTCATAAATACCAATGCCTTCTTTTTCAAGAGGTCCATCAGAATTTAAAACCGGAAATTTATTAGACACTGTCCTGACCAACCATCCCGGCGTATTGGCAGAATTGTTAGGGGGACGCACCGCGTCAACTTCCTGAGGTGTCTGATACTCCCGTCCGGGACAAAACGGACATGTCTCCTGCCCGGTGGGCGTATTGTCATCTTTAGGAAAATCCAAAGGGCCCTTGGAGTGATCGCTGTCAATGATCACCCAACGTCCGACCACCGGATCCCGTCTAAGTTCAGGCATGGATATCAACCTCTCTTAAAAAAGCCGCAGACATCTCCGGCGGGATGGGGCAAATATAAAAACCCGTACCTCTTTCAAAGCCGGCCACCCGTGTTAGTCTCGGCATGACTTCAATATGCCAATGATAACTTTCTTTAAAAGAAAGAGGGTCCTTGACCGGAGAAGTTTGTATCATGTAATTATACGCCGGGTCGTTGAGCCCTATTTTAAAACGCAATAATATATCTTTCATAATAGCGGCTAACGCATCTTCATGGCCCGCAATGCCGTCAGCGAAATCACAATGATGATTTTTAGGTAAGATACAGGTTTCAAAAGGAAACCGTGAGGCAAAGGGAGTGATCACCACAAAATGTTCGTTCTCGACGACCACCCGTTCCCTGTTTTTTAGTTCTTGGCTTACCATATCGCAAAACAGGCAACGCTCATGCTCATCAAAATATTGTTTGGCCCCTCTGGCTTTATCTTTAACGCGCATGGGCAAAACCGGCACCGCCATGATCTGCGAACGGGAGTGTCCGATATCACGGCTGCCGGCGGCAACACCATAATTCTTATACGCTAAAATATATTCAATGAAAGGGTCCTTGCGGCGTGCTTGCATGCGCAAAGCATAGGTTTGTATAACTGTCTTGATTTGCTCCGGGGCCAAATCCGCCATATTCGCGATATGCAAAGGGGTCTCCAAGACGATCTCATGGCTGCCATAACTGTAGCAAACATCATAAAGCCCCTGCCCACGGCGTTGAAAAGGTTTGCTGTCATCTAAAATAGGATTGCTGCTATTGATGACCTTCACTCCATCAAACTCATAAACGCCCGGGGAGGTCTTGTCCTGGCAATAAGGGCACTGTTTCTGGTCAGTGCTTGTGGATTGAGGATCGACAAACGCTGCCGGACGTCGGGCGCGCTCGGTGGCAATAATGGTCCAACGGCCGACAAGGGGATCTTTTCTTAATTGAGACATGGATGGAATTGTATCACAAGGAACCTACTGGAAACAAGAGCCATGGGCTATTTTATAGCCTGCCACAAAACTACTCGCCGGCATGACCTTGCCCGCTTCAGGCTGGACTTCTTTTATTAAAAGCGCTTGTGTCAAGCAGGCAACATGAAAGCCCTCTCTGCTGACATTGATCACCTGTCCGGGCGTGAATTTAACCGTATCTTGTGTCGATATTTGGGCCTGTGTGATTTTAAGCATTTTACCATCATAAAAAGTATATGCCCCCGGCCAAGGCTGAAGCCCACGCACCTGATTGACAATTGATCGCGCTGGAGTCCGCCAATCGATCCTGCCCATCTCCTTAGTCAGCTTGGGGGCCCAGGTGGCCTTTGTTTCATCCTGAGGATTTAATGAAAATTGACCTGAAGGCCGTTTATCCAGAACATTGACCAATAACCTGGCCCCAGCTTGGGCCATCCGTTTACGCAATTGGTCGGCATTCTCATCGTCATCAATGAACATCTTCTCCTGGGCGATAATGTCGCCGGCATCAAGCGCCAAAGCCATTTTCTGAACAGTCACACCGGTTTCTTTTTCTCCATTGAGAATGGCCCAATTGACAGGCGCTGCCCCGCGATATTTTGGAAGAAGCGAGCCATGCACATTCATGCAAAGCATTTTGGGTAATCCCAAGATTTCCCGTGTCAACAAACGGCCATAGGCAACCACCACAAAAATATCCGCCTCGTAAGATTTCAAAACATCGATGATACTACTGTCTTTTAAAGACAACGGCTGTAGGCACGGGATTTGCCGTTCTAAAGCTATCTGCTTAATGGGAGAGACGCAAAGTTTCATCCCCCGCCCCTGCGGTTTATCCGGACCGGTAACACAAGCAAGGAGCTCATACCCACAGGTCAAAAGATGTTCCAAATGGACCGCGGCAAAATCATCACTACCGAAAAAAATAATACGCAATGCCTACCCCCTACCTTATGGATCTATATTCAAAGTAACAATCACCCTGCTGCGGCGTTTGATTTGAGCAAGGGTTGATTTTATAAACGCCACGGCCCCAGGCACCTGATTGGCCTGCACCATCACATTAAAACGAAACTGGTCACGTTTGCGACCCACCGCATCAGCCAAAGGAGGCGTTATGGTGTATTTCTCAAGCGCCGATTTACTTAATACATTATATACTTGCCAAGCGTACTCCTGGGTAGATTTTTCAGATTTACCCCGCCAGCTTATCCTGACCCAGTGTTTAAACGGGCTGAACCCAAATTCTTTTCTTAATTTCAATTCTTCGTCGTAAAAACCTTGTGTTTTGCCGCGAGACAAGCTTTGAAGCACGTAATGACCGCTGTTGCGGGTCTGTATAAATACCGATTCATTTGCCATGCCGCTGATATGAAGCACCAAACTGAAGGCATTAAAAGCAGAACGCATGTCTAAACGATTTAATTCCGCGTCAAAGTCAATGAATGCCGCGAGATGCGCCTTAAACATTCCCTGGAAACGCAAGACGGCCCGGGTGCCAATTAAAATATCAGAGCTCGCAATGACACTGGACTTGACAGCTGATTTTGTGGCACGCTCAAAAGCCGCAATTTTCGCCTGAGGGAAGATTTTCTTTAGTTCTGTTTGTACTTGTTCTACCCCTATGCCCTGTGAGCGCCAACTGGGTTTATGGCATTTCGGACA
>CAZABZ010000130.1:0-3744 GCA_964483535.1 uncultured Planctomycetales bacterium
CATACGCCTGTTGCCGCGGGGCATGATCGTTTTCAAACAACCGAGCTCCAAGAGATTTTTACGGACGATTATGTCGAGGCTGCCCAAAGATTCGGTAAGGAATTTCCAGGCTCTCAGGAAGTTAACTTGACTTATATTTGCTTAGACAATTGCCGGCACGTTAACGCGGTAGCGCAAAAGCACGGCGAGATCATGCGCCTGCAGTTTCCGGCTTTTGCCAAGCGTATTGATGCCATCACCAACGGCGTGCACGCGCATACATGGGTATCAGAGGCCTTTGCCCAGTTGTTTGATAAATATTCCGGCGTCTTCGGTGATTGGCGCTCTGATCCTAATAGGCTGAAAGAAGCGGGGCAACTTGTCAGGGACGAGAATTTCAGGAGAGATGTTTTTCAAGCGCATCAGGTCAATAAACGTAATTTATTAAATGTTGTTAAGCATTGGAAATTGAACGAAGACGTCTTAACGATTTGCTGGGCAAGGAGGATCACTAATTACAAAAGACCGTCTTTGTTGTTTCAACATATCAAGGAGGTCTTGAGTATTTCCCATCACACAGGCCCTTTGCAGATCATTTTCGCGGGTAAAGCCCATCCGATGGACACGACGGGCGCGTCCCACATTCAAAATATTATGGAGCACGTTGACCGGTTAAATAAGGATTTCAAATCCGTTAAAGTGTTGGTTTTAGAAAATTATGACACCTATTTCGGTAAACTCCTGACCAATTCCGTAGATGTCTGGTTAAATAATCCTTTGCCGCCTTTCGAAGCGTCAGGCACCAGCGGAATGAAAGCCATTCTTAACGGCGTGCTTCAGCTTTCAACCCTGGATGGCTGGGTGGTTGAAGCGGAGCATGATGATATCGGCTGGATTTTTGGTTATCGTCATAAGGGACCCGAAATAGGCGATGAGGGGGACTTGCGTTTGGAAGAAGATTCCAAGGCTTTGTATGCCTCGCTTAAAGAGGTGACAGAGCTATATTATCGTACGAATAAAAATGGCGCCATTGACGTCAATAGTCCCTGGATTGATAAGATGATCCATTGCATCCAGCGAGGCGGGTTTTTTAATACTCAGCGTATGGTGCAAGAGTACAAGACGAAAATGTGGACATAATGAAACAATACTTAGATCTAGTTAAACACATTTTAGAGCATGGCGAGAAGAAACAGGACCGTACAGGTACGGGTACGCTTTCTGTTTTTGGTTATCAGTGCAAATATGATTTGCGCCAGGGCTTTCCGCTTTTGACGACCAAGAAGGTCCTGTTTGACGCGTTGGTCTATGAATTGTTATGGTTTTTACGGGGGAGCACTAATATTAATGATGATTTGAAACAGCATACGCCCATTTGGAACGCGTGGGCCAGGCCTGACGGAGAATTAGGCCCGATTTACGGTTATCAATGGCGCAAGTGGGAAAAATTTGTATTGGATGATAAATCAGGCCATTATCGTAAAGAGTACATTGATCAGATTCAAAATGCCCTGCATTTGATTAAAACTAATCCTGATTCCCGAAGGATCATTGTCAGTGCCTGGAATGTGGCGGATATTGACAAAATGGCTTTACCGCCTTGCCATGCCTTTATTCAATTTTATGTGGTTAATGGCCGGCTTGATTGTCAGCTTTATCAGCGCTCCGCGGATGTTGCTTTAGGTGTCCCTTTTAATATTGCCAGCTACGCGCTCTTGATGACCATGGTGGCCCAGGAATGCAACCTAACGCCCGGCATATTCGTCCATACCCTGGGGGATGCCCATGTGTATCTTAATCACGTCGAAGGGCTCAAAATTCAATTAGAGCGCGCGCCATCTGCCTTGCCGCGCTTGGAACTTCAAAAGAAAAAGGTCCTTGATTATAAGTTTGAAGATTTTAAATTAGTCGGTTATCAGCCGGCTGCTTTTATAAAATTTCCTATCGCGGTTTAAGAGGGCATTTATTATGAAACCATTTTCCATAATAGTGGCTTTTGATTCCCAATATGGGATCGGGAAAAAAGGGCAGTTGCCATGGCATTTAGCATTGGATTTAAAACATTTTAAAGAGATAACAACAACAGTGACTGATCCAACTAAAAAAAATGCTGTTATCATGGGGCGAAAGACTTGGGAGTCTTTACTTGCTCAATTTCGTCCCTTACCAGGACGCGTGAATTTGGTTTTAAGTAAAGAAGGGAAGCTAAGCCTGCCTTCAGAGGTCCTTTGCTCTCAAAGTCTGGATAACGCATTAAACCGGCTGTCTTCTCTTAATATTGAGAATATTTTTGTTATTGGCGGCGCTCAAATTTACGCCCATGCCATGATTCATCCTTTATGTCAAAAGCTTTATGTGACGCAGGTGCAAGGCGAATATGGTTGTGATGCCTTTTTCCCGCCTATCAGCAGCCAGCAATTCTCTCCCGTTAGTACCTCCCAACAGTACCAGGAAGATGGCATTATTTTTCAGTTTTCCGATTATCTGCGGCGTTGATAGATATTCATTTTTTTCATATTTGAGCAAGCGCTTTCTGGAGAATTATTAATTTAGCTGTAACTTGTTTAACCACAGTTACATCCAAAAATATTGGAATTTAAATGTTTTTTATTTTTTGATTTTAAATTGAAATTCTCAGTGATTCTTAGTGATTTTTAGTGTATACTTAAAGCGATAATTTAGTTATTGAGAAGAATACGGCAGGAGGTGTTGTTTTGGAAAAGCTTAACCGCAAAACAGTCCTCGTGGTTGATGATGAACCGGCGGTAGTCCAGCTTTTGACCCTTCTTTTGACTTCGCGCGGATATATAACTAAGATAGCGGGCACGGGCCAGCAAGCGTTAGAGTATGTCTCATCTGATATTGATTTAATTCTTTTGGATATGGCCATGCATGATTCTGAAGGTATGAAAATTTGCAGGCAGCTTAAATCCGATTCCCAAGCCCAAAATATTCCCATCATTATGCTCAGCGGTGATCACAATAAGTCTGACAGGATCGAAAGTTTATATTTAGGGGCAGAGGATTGTCTAACCAAGCCTTTTGAGCCGGAAGAATTATTCGCGCGCATGGATGTGATTTTTCGCCGCCAGAATGTAAAACCAAGCGAGGCCAGTTCTCCGCAAGATCAAGAAACCATTTGTGAATTAAGACGCATTATTGATGAGGAATCCATTAATGTTTGTTTTCAGCCGATTTATTTTTTAAAACCGATGCGCTTGCTCGGGCTTGAAATGTTAAGCCGTCCACAGACGGGAAGCCCCATGTCTAATCCGGAAGTATTTTTTAAAAACGCTTTGAAATATGGTGTTTATTATGAGGTAGAAATGATAGGCTGGCGCAAAGCCATAAAAATGGCGGCGGATCTTTTTGACGGCCAGCAGAAATTGTTTTTAAATTGTGATCCTTATTTGGTTGAAAGTGATAAATTCAAAACAGTTAAAGAGATATTTTACGGTTTTGGAATGTCCTGTAACGAGGCTTTTTTGGAGATCACAGAACGTTCCGCCGTTACCATCTTTGATGCTTTTTATGAGCGTCTTAGGGTTTATCGTCAAAATGGTTTTAAAGTCGCGGTGGATGACATGGGGACAGGCTATTCGAGCCTGGAATCCATTGTGGAAATAAGGCCTGAAGCGGTTAAATTAGACAGGCATATTGTCAGCGGGGTGAGCAGTGATTCATATAAAAATAGTATCGTTAAATTGTTTGTTGCATTTTGCAGGGAAAACGATATTATTTGTGTAGCCGAAGGTATTGAAACCA
>CAZABZ010000131.1:0-2462 GCA_964483535.1 uncultured Planctomycetales bacterium
AAGAATAAAACTTTTATCGGGGCCAAAGCGTTTATAGGTTCAGATGCGATTTTAGTGGCGCCTAACAAAATTGGCGCCGGGGCGATAGTGGGGGCCGGTTCAGTTGTTGCTAAGGGAACGGATATCCCAGCGGGGACGGTGGCTGTAGGCGTTCCAGCGCGGGTCATAAAAAAACGGTCGGATTTTTAGGAAGAGATTATGAGGAATGCTATGAGAAAATTATCGGTTTTAGGGGGGAATGCCAATCCTTCCTTGACAGCGGAAATTTGTCAGAAGCTGGGGATAAAACAGACCGAAGTTTTTGTCGGGCGTTTTAGCGAAGGCGAAATCCGCGTGCATATCAGAGAAAATATCCGCGGACAAGACGTTTTTATCGTTCAGCCGACCTGTCCGCCGGTCAATGATAATTTGATGGAACTTTTGATCCTTATCGACGCTGTGCGTCGCGCTTCCGCGGACAGGATTACGGCCGTTGTTCCGTATTACGGCTATGCGCGTCAGGACCGCAAGGACCAGCCGCGGGTACCGATCACCGCCAAGCTGGTGGCTAATTTGATCGTGGCGGCCGGTGCCAACCGTGTTTTGACGATGGATTTGCATGCTAGCCAGTTGCAGGGATTTTTTGATATCCCGGTGGACCATTTATATGCCATCAATGTCTTGTCTGAGTATTTTAAAGAGCGGCAAATCGGGGATTTGGTGATTGTTTCTCCTGATGTCGGCGGGATTAAAATGGCACGGGCTTATGCCAAGCGCTTAAACGCGGGCCTGGCCATTGTTGACAAGAGACGCATGTCGCCGGAGAAAACCGAGGTCATGCATATTTTAGGCGAAGTTAAAGGCAAAAACGTGGTTATGGTCGATGACATCATTGCCACCGCGGGTTCTTTGGTCGACGCGGTCCATGCTCTCAAGAGTTCCGGGGCCAAAGGCATTTACGCGGCTGCCAGCCACGGGGTGTTTTCAGGTCCGGCTGATGAGAGGATTGCCGGTTGCAAGGAATTGATTGAAGTGGTTGTCACCAACAGCATTCCTTTAAGCAAGGACATCCAAAATCCTAAAATAAAACAATTGTCGATTGCGCCGCTTTTGGCCGAAGCCATTACCCGTACGCATAACGCGGAGTCTATCAGTAGTTTATTCGAAGAAATCAGAAATTGAGCCGAAGGCGAAACTTTGCTAAGGCCGGCTGAAATATTAACAACGAAGAAGAGGTCATAAAATGGAACAAATTGATTTTGATGTTCAACTCAGAAAAAACACGGGATCCTCAAGGGCCCGTCAGGTACGCCGTTTGAATTTAATCCCCGGGATCGTTTACGGAGGAGATTCCAAGCCAATGACTATCCAGGCGGACCGCAAGGCCTATGACCGCATCTATCGCCAGCACATCGGCGAAAGCTTGATCTACCATCTTAATTTGGTGGATGAGGGCAAGAAAATTTCAGATTTCCCGGCGGTCATCAAGGAGATCCAGCTTCATCCGGTCACCGATGAGGTCATCCATATCGATTTTAGCCGTATTTCCCTTGATAAAGAAATTGAAATTAAAGTCAAGATCCTTGTTAAAGGCGAGCCGGTGGGCGTCAAACGCGACGGTGGTACTTTGGAACATTTGATGTGGGAGCTGGATGTTGTCTGTTTACCGACGAATATCCCGCACCATTTGGAAGCGGACGTGACGAATTTGGGTGTGCATGATTCCATCCATGTCAAGGATTTAGTATTGCCTCAAGGGGTGCATACCAAGCATGACCCGGAGTCCGTGGTTATTACCATCGCCGGTTCTATGCGTGAAGAAGTAGCAGCTGCCCCTGTAGAGGGTGAAGCCGCGGCCGCAGGTTCTGAACCTGAAGTTTTGAAGGAAAAGAAGAAGGAAGAAGGGGATGACGCCGCCGCAGGGAAAGCCGGGGCCCAAGCCGCCGGAGGCGCCAAGAAGGATGACGCGAAGAAGTGAGTAAGTTGATCATAGGCCTTGGGAATCCCGGGCCGCAATACAGGTGGACCCGTCACAATTTAGGTTTTTTGGTCCTCGAGAGCCTGTGTGCCCAACAGAAAGTTGTGTGGCGCAATTCCGCGAGTAATCACGGAATGCTTGCGAAGGTGGTTATCGAAGGTTGTGAATGCTCTTTGTTGATGCCGATGACTTTTATGAATAATTCCGGACTCTCTGTCAAGAAGTTAATGGACAGGACAGGGACATCTCTGGAAGATATTTTGATTGTTTGTGATGATTTGTCCCTTCCTTTTGGGAAGTTGCGCTTACGGCCTTCGGGCAGTGCCGGAGGCCATAATGGATTAAAATCCATTATTCAGGATTTAGGATCAAATCAATTTGCCAGGTTGCGGCTGGGCATTGACGCTCCTGGCGGCGCGGCTGATACCGTAGATTATGTTTTAGCGAATTTTACTCCGGCTGAGAAAAAGGCTTTGCCGGATTTTATTAATCATGCACTAGACTG
>CAZABZ010000131.1:2562-3717 GCA_964483535.1 uncultured Planctomycetales bacterium
ATCAGTATGGCAAGTTTAAATAAAGTTTTGTTGATCGGAAATTTAACTAAAGATCCGGAATTGCGCTATACTCCTAACGGCACGGCAGTGACCAATCTGCGCATTGCCGTTAACCGCAAATTTAAGGACCGTACCGGTGAATTAAAAGAAGACACCTGTTTTATTACCGTGACAGCTTGGGATAAGCAGGCGGAAATTTGTAATCAGTATTTGCAAAAAGGCCGCCCGGTCTTTGTTGAGGGTATTTTACAAAGCCGTTCTTGGGAAACGGGTGATGGCCAGAAACGCAGTACCATTGATATACGTGCGGAACGTATTCAATTTTTGGGAGGACCTGTTAAAGCCGAAGGAACAGGGAATGTTGAGCCCGCGGCCAAAGATGCCGGTGATCAGGATACAGTGATCTCTCCGGAAGATATAGCTTGGGAGGAATAATAAGATGGAGCGAAAATTTACTAAAAAGCGTCAATCAGACAGGAAACCATTTAAAAAAGATGGTGATAATAATGCCTTTGGAGGCAGAGGCGGTGGTGATACTCGTCGGAGTCCAAGACTTCCGCGCATGTCCATCCCCAAGGGCACCGAGATCAATTATAAGAACATCGCATTTTTACAAAAATGTTTAACCGAGCGGGGAAAATTGTTTTCCCGCCGTTTGACCAGTGCTAATGCCACTCAGCAGCGGCAGATCACCATCGCGGTCAAACTTGCCCGCTTTTTGGGCCTTTTACCGGTTGGGTCTACTAAAAGGAAATAAGCCATGAATATCATTCTAATGGAAAATGTGGAAAAATTGGGCCAAGTCGGCGATGTCGTTAAAGTTAAAAACGGCTATGCCCGCAACTATTTATTGCCACGTCAATTAGGGATGCCGGCCACGACAGGCAATATCAAGCGTGTTGAAAAAGAAAAAGCCAAGCGCTTGGTCCTTTTGGAAGCCTTGAAGAAAGAAGCTGAGCAAAAAGCTGAGATCTTAAGCAAGGTTTCCTTGACGATTGCCGTGGAAGTCAATGATCAGGAAAAACTTTACGGAGCGGTTTCAGAAACTGAAATTCTCGATGCGTTGGAAGCAGAAGGCCAAAAAATCGATAAAAAGTCTCTGGTCCTTGAGAAGCCGGTCGACGATTTAGGTATTTTTGAAATCGGCGTCAAACT
>CAZABZ010000132.1:0-3712 GCA_964483535.1 uncultured Planctomycetales bacterium
AAGAAATCCGTGGTCTTTGTAAATTCAATGATCTGCCCGTGCATCAAAAACGCGGTTTTATCCGAAACCCTGGCCGCCTGCTGCATGTTGTGCGTGACGATCACAAGGGTATACTCATCTTTCAGGGTACCCATCAACTCCTCAATACGCGCCGTGGCAATAGGGTCCAACGCCGAGCAAGGCTCATCCATCAAGATGATCTCAGGGTCAACCGCGATCGCGCGGGCAATACACAGCCGCTGCTGCTGACCGCCGGAAAGCGACATAGCGCTTTTACCTAAGTGGTCTTTGACCTCGTCCCATAAAGCCGCGCGTCTAAGACTTTTCTCAACAGTCTCCCTAAGAATATGGTGGTCCTTGATGCCCACTATTTTAAGCCCGTAAGCTATATTCTCATAAATCGATTTTGGGAAAGGTGTGGATTTCTGAAACACCATGCCCACCTTACGCCTTAAGCTCACCACATCCACATCTTTATCATAAATATCCTTCCCGTCCACTAAAACTTCGCCTTCCACGCGGGTAAAAGGAATAAGGTCATTCATGCGGTTAAATACACGGATTAACGTCGATTTTCCACAGCCGGATGGCCCGATCATAGCCACTATCTGGTTGGGCTCAACGGTTATAGTAATATTTTTCAGCATGTGGTGAGCGCCGTAATAAAAATTTAGATCTTTGACTTGAATGCTTCCGCGTGTAGAATCCATAAATTTTCCTAAGTTGGTCGTCATACCCGACACTCGCAGTTGCTCGTCATTCCCGCGAGAATTCAGTTCATCCATATTCTGAATACTTCCACTCGATAAATTCATATTTCTTTCACTTGCCAGCTGCCCAACGATTGCGGCGCATCACATAAAACTGGGACCAACCGTTGATCATTAAAACCATTAAAATAAGCACAATTGCCCCGGCCCAGGCCTGACGATGCCAATCATCAAAAGGAGATATCGCATAGCTAAAAACTTGCAAGGGCAAAGCCGCGATAGGCTGTGTCAGAGAACGCTGCCAGTAATGGTTGCCGAACGCTGTAAATAAAAGCGGCGCTGTCTCTCCGGCAACACGCGCTAAAGCCACCATGATCCCGGTGATAATACCAGCCAAAGCTGAAGGAACTACAATATCTATGGTGACCCGCCATTTGGGAATCCCTAAAGCTAAACCAGCCTCCCTTAATTGGGCAGGCACCATCCGCACAAATTGCTCACTGGTCCGCGTGATCATGGGAATCATCATAATACCCAGAGCAAACCCTCCGGAAAGGGCGGAAAAACTTTTCATCGGCAAAACACAGACAATATAAGCAAATATCCCGTAAACAATTGACGGAATACCGTTCATCACATCAGCCACAAAACGGACCGTGCGCGCGAATTTCAACTCAGCATACTCACTAAGGTATATCCCTGCCCCAAGGCCAATCGGCACCCCGATTAAAACCGCCAGTCCCAGCAAAGTAAAAGTCCCGGCAATCGCGTTGGCCATGCCGCCACCCTTTTCACCAACGGGTTTTGGCAAATGAGTGAGAAAATCGAGATTCAATGAGGCCACACCCTGAATAAATAAATGGGCCAGAATAATAAAAAGTATTAAAAGAATGCCAATAGCGCATAAGGACAAAACATAAGCCATGGCCTTGTCCCAGATGGCCCGTCGAAGACGTGTGCGCTTAAAAGATGTATGAATGATCGCTTTCATTTGATCGCTTCCGAAGGCCCTTTGGTCACAGACCAAATCAAAAGCCGGGCCAGTATATTAACAATAATGGAAACCAAAAACAAGACCAACCCTATTTCAATCAAGGCTGACAAATACATGTTGGAAGCGGCTTCCGCAAATTCATTGGCAAGCACACTGGCTAAAGTGTAGCCCGGCGAGAACAAAGAAGGACTTATCACCACATTATTACCGATGATCATGGTAACAGCCATGGTCTCACCAATGGCCCGGCCCAAAGCTAAAATCACCGCGCCCAAAATCCCCGCCTTGCCGTAGCTTAAAACAATGTCAAAAATCGCCTCCCAGCGAGTGGTGCCCAAGGCATACGCGCTTTCTTTATAAACCGAAGGAACCGCTAAAATGACCTCTCGTGAAACAGAAATAATAAACGGGACAATAATAATGGCCAAAATAATACTGGCCGCAAGAAAACCTACCCCGTAATTAGGGCCCTGAAAGAATGGCAGAAACCCTAAATATTTTCCTAAAAACGGCTGAACACTATTTCGCATATAAGGCACTAAGACAAAAATGCCCCACAACCCATAAATGACGCTTGGAATGGCGGCTAAAAGATCAACCAGAATAGATATGGCCTTGGACACCTTGGGCGGCGCGTATTCAGCTAAATAAATAGCCGCGCCAACCCCGATGGGAATAGCCAGCAAAAGCGCCACCAAGGATGTAACGCAGGTGCCGAAGATAAATGGCAGGGCGCCAAAATTCTCCACCACCGGGTCCCAAACGCGGCTGAATAAAAAGCCAATCCCAAATTTATGTAAAGACAGCTGTGAAGACGAGACTAATTGAAAAAAAATACCAGCGACAATGATCAGGATGGAGATCGGGAAAACCGCCAATATCCTTCTGAAAACAATGTCGCTGGTATCCTGTCGACTCATAATGCCGCTATCTTACTATTTAATACTTCACCTGGTCAAGCTTCTTTTGAATCAATTCTACGACGTTAGGTGGAAGCGGCGCGTAATCCAAATCTTGGGCGTATTTCTGACCATCAGTAATGGCCCATCTGATAAAATCCACAATGGCCTTTCCCTTAACATGGTCATCCATTTGCTTGTATATCAAAAGCCAGGTAAAACTGGCAATAGGATAAGCTTCGGGATTAGGACTGTTGACAATAGATGCCCTGAAATCCGAAGGAATATCAGCTCCATCCGCGGCTTTGGAAGTGCTTTCCAAAGTCGGCTCAATATAGGCACCGCTTTGGTTTTTCATGAAAGCGTAGGATAAGACATTTTCTTTAGCATAAGCTAATTCGACATAACCGATACTGCCGGGTGTCTGCTTAAGCATTCCAGCCACCCCTTCATTGCCCTTGCCGCCTAAGCCAAGAGGCCAATTGACAGATGTGGATTTTCCAACCTTGCTTTTCCACTCGCTACTGACCTTACTTAAATAATCAGTAAAAATATAAGAAGTTCCGCTGCCATCGGAGCGGTGCACCACCACAATAGACTTGCCTGGAAGACTGACCCCGGCATTTTGTTCGGTGATACGAGGATCGTTCCATTGGGTAATTTTACCCAAATAAATGTCCGCTAAAACGTCCCCGCTTAATTTAAGGCCTTTGTCAACACCATCAAGATTGTACGCAATGGCCACGGCGCCCATGACAGTGGGGATATGGTAGATACGGCCAGGGGCTGCGGTCATTTGATCCATCGTCATAGGACCATCAGAGGCACCGAAATCCACCGTCTTGGCTGTGATTTGCTTGATACCGCCGCCTGAACCGATGGATTGATAATTAAACATCACGCCCGGATTAGCCTTGCCATATTCATCGAACCATTTGGAATAAATAGGATACGGAAACGTCGCTCCCGCTCCGTTAATAAGGACCGCATCCGCAAAGGCAAAGGACGTCATCACTGCCGTTGCCACAAGTAAGGCCAAAATCTTTTTCATAAATCATCTCCTTTTTAAAGACCCCCCGACATTCCCCCGCCGCAGCGAGGTAGTCGGG
>CAZABZ010000133.1:0-3662 GCA_964483535.1 uncultured Planctomycetales bacterium
ATTGCCGCTGAATTTATCACCGCGGATGCCATCAACTTCATGGCCAAGGAAGCCCGTGGGCTTATTTGCGTGCCTATGGAAGACACCCGGCTCAATGACCTGGATTTACATCCGATGAAAGAAGATTTGAATTCCAGGCATCAGCGTTGCAATACAGCCTGGACTGTGTCTGTGGACGCGGCTTATGGCGTCACCACCGGTATTTCAGCCGCGGACCGCGCGAAAACAGTGAAAGCCCTGATTGATCCAAAATCAACGGCAAGCGATTTGGTCACTCCCGGGCACTTATTTCCTTTGCGTGCCCGTCGGGGAGGCGTGCTGGTGCGGGCCGGGCATACCGAGGCTTCCGTTGATTTGACACGCTTGGCAGAGCTTTATCCAGCCGGTGTTATTTGCGAGATCATGAATGATGACGGCACTATGGCCCGCACTCAGGATCTGGTCAAATTCGCCCAGAAGCATAAATTAAAAATTTGTACCATCGATTCCCTCATCCAGTATCGCCGTAAGACTGAAAAATTGGTCCAGCGTGTTGAAGAAGCCCTGTTGCCGACTGAATACGGCGAATTCAAGATGGTGGCTTATGAATCACTGGTAGATAGCGTCGTTCACATTGCCATGGTCAAAGGGACCATTGACGGCTCCAAGCCGGTTTTGGTGCGCGCTCAGTCAGAATGTTTGACCGGGGACGTGTTTGGGTCATTGCGCTGTGATTGCAATAGTCAGTTAAAGACCGCGATGAAAACCGTTGCTGATGCGGGCCAAGGGGTGGTACTTTACATCCGCCAGCATGAAGGCCGCGGCATCGGTTTGGTCAATAAACTTAAAGCTTATAATTTGCAAGATGGCGGCATGGACACTGTCGAGGCCAATCATGCGCTGGGATTTGCCTCGGATTTGCGTGATTATGGCATCGGGGCACAGATCTTGGTGGATTTGGGGATCAAGCAGATCCGTTTATTGACTAATAATCCTCGTAAAATTGTGGGTCTTGAGGGCTATGGCCTTTCAGTCATTGAACGGGTGCCTATCCAAATCCCGCATAATGCGATTAACGAGAATTATTTAAAAACTAAAAAAGATAAATTAGGCCACATTCTTTAACTCCTATGGCCGCACTTCAAAAAAATATCAAGCAAAACAAAGCCCGTATCGCTATTGTGGCCTCAAGCTTTAATGATTTCATCAGCAAGGGATTGCTTAAGGCTTGTTTGATGGAATTGCAGTGTCAGGGCCTGAAAGAAGGGCAGATCACCACCGTCTGGGTGCCTGGCGCGTTTGAAATTCCTCTCGCCGCGATGACGCTTGCTCAAAGAAAAGATATTGATGCTGTTATTTGTTTAGGCGCGGTCATTCGGGGAGAAACCTATCATTTTGAAGTGGTGGCCAATGAATGTGCCCGCGGCATTATGGAAGCTTCCTTGAACTCGGGCAAGCCGGTGATTATGGGAGTATTGACGACAGACACCGTGGCCCAGGCCCAGGCGCGCTGTGGAGGGAAAGGCGGGCATAACAAAGGCCGCGATTGGGCCTGTGCTGCTTTGGAGATGATAGCTCTTTTAAAAAACATATGAGACGTCGCACACTCGCACGTGAACACGCGTTAAAGATTTTATATCAGTTTGATATCACCAAGCGTCCGATGGAAACGGTGGTGGCATCTTACTGGCAGGCTGAAGAGACCAAGGACCAGGAGATCATCACCTATGCTAATCTTCTGGCCCAGGGTGTCGGCGGGCGTATTCAGGATATTGACCAGAAGATTTCTGATTATGCCACTAATTGGCAAATCAAGCGCATGGCCATCATCGACCGCAATGTCATGCGCATTGGCTTGTATGAATTGCAGCACACCACGGACATTCCCCCGAAAGTAGCCATTAATGAGGCGGTGGAGTTAGCGAAAAAATACGGCGATTTGGAATCCAGCAAATTCGTCAACGGCATTCTTGATAGGATCCATAAAAAAGAAATCGTTGAGCCGCAAAATTGATGAAGAACGGCTTCGCAGATCTACACGTCCATACTTATTTTTCCGACAGCACCTCGTCTCCGCAAGAAGTCGTTGACGACGCGCTTAAGGCAGGGCTTTCTTGTATCGCTATCACTGATCATGATATTGTCCAAGGTGTTAATCCCGCCATAGAGGCGGCCAGGGGCCAGGCCTTTGAAGTTGTGCCCGGCATTGAATTATCGTCGGAATTTGAAAATTGTGACATCCACATCCTGGGCTATTTTATTGATCATCAAAAAGGGCTGCTCTTTGAGAAAATCGATGTTTTTTTGGATGCGCGGATGGAGCGTATGAAGAAAATGATCATGAATCTTAAGGGTGTCGGTGTTGATAATATTGAATTTGAAGAAGTGTGCGCGTTGACTCATTCCAGGGCGGTGGGGCGGGCGCACTTGGCGATGTTGCTGGAACAAAAAGGATGGGTCCCCAACATCAAGTCAGCTTTTGAGAAATACATAGGCCTCGGATGTCCGGGGTATGCTCCTAAATACAAGCAGACACCTTTTGAAGCCATTGAGCTGATCCGAAGCTGTGGCGGTGTGGCGGTGATGGCTCATCCGATGCTGACCCAAAAGGACGAATTGATCCCTCGTTTTGTCGCGGCTGGTTTAAAGGGCTTGGAAGTATATTATCCGAATTGCATGGGTACAGTCACCCGGTTTTATGAGGGCCTTGCCCAAAAAAATGGTCTCATTGCCACCGGCGGCTCAGATGCCCATGGCAAATCAAAATCCTATTCCTATGTCGGCAAGAAAACCGTGCCGTTAGAAGTGGTTGAACAACTGCGTAGGGCCAAAGAGGATTCCCTCCATGAATAACGATTTTATTTATATGAATCGCGCTTGGGAACTGGCCTTGAAAGGCTGGGGGAAGACATCTCCTAATCCCATGGTTGGCGCCGTGCTGGTTAAGTCCGGCAGGGTCATCGCTGAAGGTTATCATCATTGTTGCGGCGGTGACCATGCGGAAGTCGATGCTTTAAAAAAAGCGGGTGTCAAGGCCCGTGGCGCGACTTTATACGTGACCCTTGAGCCTTGTGGTCATTGGGGGCGTACACCGCCATGCACGCAGGCTATTTTGAAGGCTGGGATTAAAAAGGTCATAGTCGGGGCCTTAGACCCCAATAGACTTAATAATGGTAAATCTTTGAAGTTTTTAAGACAACAGGGCATTGAGGTAGAAGGAGGCCTGTTGGCTGATGAATTAACGCGTTTGAATGAAGCATTTAATTGTTGGATCACCGGCTCCAGGCCTTTTGTGACCGCTAAAATCGCCCAGACGCTCGACGGGAAGATTGCCGCTTTGGATGGCGGATCCAAGTGGATCACCTCGGCCTTCGCGCGTGACTACGCGCATCGTTTGAGATTCGGCTTTGATGCCATTATGGTTGGCATCAATACGGTCCTTAAAGATAATCCTCAATTAAGAACGCTTCCAGCCAAACGCATCAAGAAAATTATTTTAGATACGCATGGCAAAATACCTCCTCGCGCCAAATTATTTGAAGGGACCAGGGCCCAAGATGTTTTTGTGTTTACCGGGAGGCCTACAGGAAAGAAAATTAGGGCCCAGGTGATCAAAGCTCCTCTTTATAAAGGTAAAATTGATTTAAAATGGGTTTTAAAATTCTTAGGGGAAAGAGAAGTGA
>CAZABZ010000134.1:0-1879 GCA_964483535.1 uncultured Planctomycetales bacterium
GCCATCGAGCCTCCGATTTGGGCGGGCATGTTGGCTAATCATTGCCGCCATAAAGGCTTTTCCGTCGACATTCTGGATTGCGAAGCCTTGCATCTGGATGAAGCACACTGCGCAGAGCGGATTATAGGGAATATGGCGCGTTTGATCTGTTTTGTGGTGTACGGACAGCAGCCGGCGGCCAGCTCTCAGAATATGGCCGGAGCCGTGAGTTTGGCTGATGCGGTCAAAGAATCGGCGCCTGAATGCAAAATTCTTTTTGTCGGCGGGCACATCGCTGCTTTGCCGCGTGAGGTCTTGGAAAAACATCAAGCCATCGATTTTGTCTGCCAGAATGAAGGCGTTTATACCATCTCTAATTTATTAAAGACTAATTTAAAAGACGGCCTGGAGAAAGTGGATGGTTTGGGCTTCCGCCTTGGGACACGCGAGGGCATTGTTTTAAACAAACCTTCTCCCATCGTGGCTCGTGAGGATTTGCCCTATGAGCTTCCGGGCGTTGCCTGGGATTTGTTGCCCGTTAAAAACTACCGTACCACATTGTGGCATTCTTATTCGAATAATTCCGATCGTCAGCCCTTCGCGGCTTTGTACACGTCTTTAGGCTGCCCCATGCGGTGTTCTTTTTGCATGGTTAATATTATTAACCGTCAGAAGAATGAATATTCCGACGGTTCGGCAATATTCCGCTATTGGGAGCCGGAGCATATCATCAAAGAATTTGATTATTTTGCCTCACAGGGCATTACCAATATTAAAATTGCCGATGAGCTCTTTGTTCTTAACGCCAATCATTTTCTCAAACTTTGCGAAATGATCATTGAGCGCGGGTATAAATTTAATATCTGGTGCTATTCCAGGGTGGATACGATGCGGGACCGGTATCTGGCCATTTTAAAGAAAGCCGGTGTCAATTGGCTGGCTTTGGGCATTGAAAGCGCCAACAACCAGGTGCGCAAAAATGTGACCAAGGGCCGTTTCCAAGACGTGGACATTCGCGTGGTGGTCAAGAAAATCCGCGATCATGGGATTAATGTTATCGGCAATTATATTTTTGGCCTGCCTGAGGATGATTTAAATACCATGCAGATGACCCTGGACTTAAGCCTGGAGATGAATACTGAGGAAGCTAATTTTTATTCAGCCATGGCATATCCGGGCAGTCCTTTGTACGGCATTGCCAAAAAAGAAGGATGGGCATTGCCTTCGACCTATGAAGGCTTTTCTCAACACTCCTATGAAACGTTGCCTTTGCCGACTAAGTATTTGACCGCCCAGCAGGTACTGGCCTTCAGGGATGAGGCCTGGATGAAATATCATACAAACGCGAAATTCTTAGAACTTCTCAAACAAAAATTTGGCCAGACGGCGGTGGATGAGACGGTTAAATCGACTAAGATCAAATTAAAACGTAAAATTCTAGAGGAGGTTTATATAAACCCATGATTATTTCCCGCACCCCTTTTCGCGTGTCTTTTTTTGGTGGAGGCACTGATTACAATGGCTGGTTTCAAAAGAACAACGGGGCTGTTTTAGCCACCACCATTGATAAATATTGTTATATCAACTGCCGTTATCTGCCGCCGTTTTTTGAACATAAATCGCGCATCATTTACTCCAAGATGGAACATGTGTATAAGTCTATTGATGAAATTGACCACCCTTCAGTGCGGGAAGTCTTGCGTCTTTTAAATATTCATGAAGGAGTTGAAATCCATCACGACGGCGATTTGCCGGCGCGTACGGGTTTAGGGTCAAGTTCTTCTTTTACCGTTGGACTGCTTAATGGCCTGTACGCCCTCAAAGGGCAGATGGTCACCAAGGAGAGATTGGCCCGTGAAGCCATTCATGTGGAACAGGACATGATCAAGGAGAATGTCGG
>CAZABZ010000134.1:1979-3662 GCA_964483535.1 uncultured Planctomycetales bacterium
GATCGGCGATCAGCCGTTTTTGGAAATACTGATTGATTATATTGCCTCCCAGGGCGGGGTGCGTTTTATTTTATGCGTCGGTCATGGCAGTGACGAGGTCGAGACTTATTTCAGGAAAAAATACCAGGACCGTGAAATTATTTTTTCTAAGGAAGAGTCTCCGTTAGGCACAGGGGGCGCTATCAAGCAAGGGTCCCGTCATGTTAAAACCGATCATTTTTTAGCGATGAATGGGGATTGTTTTTGTGTGATTGATTACAATGCCTTGATCGCCGCGCATAGGAGGCATAAAGCCAACGCTACGATTGCGATTACTGAGCTTCCCGATGTTCGTGACTATGGAAGCATTTCAGTTAATGAAAAGAGTCAGATTATCGCGTTTAAAGAAAAATCGACCTTGGGGCCCGCTGGTTTGATCAATACAGGCACGTATTGTTTGGACCGTGATGTTTTTAATCTGGTCCCAACGCCGCAAAAGTTTTCCATCGAGAACGATTTCTTCCCGCATTTGGTGGGTAAAGGTTTTTACGGTTTTGAGGTCAAAAATAAATTCATCGACATCGGCACGCCCGAACGTTATTCCTGGGCGCAGGAACATTTAAAAAATTTGCGTCATTGATAGGAAAGGTTATTTATGCCCACTGAAGAAGAATCAAAGGCCGGCTATAAGGTCCCTTTTGGGACAGTATCGATCACCCCTAAGGCTAAAAAGCTTATTGATGAGGCGATCCAATGCCGTTGGCTGACCAAAGGCAAATACGTCAGGGAATTTGAGGAGAAATTCGCGGCACTTTTTGGCGTCAAGTACGGTATCGCCCTTTCCAGTGGTACGGACGCCGATGCCATTGCCTGCGCGGTGCTCTATGATTTTGGCGCTAAGCGCGGGGATGAGATCATCGTGCCGGCCCTGAGTTTTGTCGCCACAGGCAATGCGGTCTTACAGGCAGGATTCACACCCGTTTTCGTCGATGTACAGCGCGAGACTTTAAATATTGACCCTAAAAAGATTGAGGAAGCTATAACTCCCAAAACGCGTGCCATTATGCCCGTGCACTTGATGGGCAAGCCCGCGGCCATGGATGAGATTATGAGTATTGCTAAAAAATATAAGCTTTATGTTATCGAAGATGCCGCCGAAGCGCATGGCGCCCAATACAAAGGTAAAAAAATAGGCACTCTCGGGGATATGGCTTGTTTTTCATTGTACGCGGCGCATATTGTGACGACCATTGAAGGGGGCATAATCATCACCAACAATGAAAAAATGGCTGAGGCTGCCCGCTCACTGCGCAATCACGGGATCGTTGGGAAATTTCAATTCAAGCGCATTGGATTCTCCTCCAAGATGAATGAAATCGAGGCCGCGGTGGGGTTAGGGAATATTGAGATATTCAACGATATTCTGGAAAAACGACGCGCCAATGTCCGTTATTTGATCAAAGCTTTTGCTAAATTTCAGAAATATTTTTGGTATCTTCAAGAAGAGGCGCACGAGATTTTAGGTCCGCACGCGTTTTCGATCATTCTAAAAGACGGGGTTAATTTTACGAAAGATGAATTCGTGACTTATTTAGAAGAGCAGGGTGTTGATTCACGTAATTTGTTTTATTCTATCCCTACCCAGACCCAGAGTTATCAATTCATGGGGCATAAGTTGGGAGATTTTCCCCAAGCGGAATATTG